>JAEZHO010000459.1 GCA_023416545.1 Pseudomonadota bacterium | reverse complement strand
TCGAGCCTTGCGTCGTCGTAGTCGGCGTGCCGGTAGCCGGCGGCCAGTTCGCCCCGCAGCTTCTCGCCGAGATCGAATTCCACGCCGGCGCGCGCCGCGTAGCGCCAGGACGAGCGCTCGTAGCCGGCGGAATCGTAGCGGTCGTCGTAGAGGCTGCGACCGCCGCCCACTTCCACGAAGGGGATGAGCGCCGGCGACAGCTCGTAGCCGAGCCTCAGGCGGCCGTCGACGACCGTCCGGTTGCGGTCGCCGAGGTCGAGCGAGGAACCGTCCTGCAGCTCGGCATCGGAGTAGACTTCCCGGCGGACGCCGATCCCGGCGAGACCGTGGATCAGCCCGGCGCTGCGCTCGAGCGAGAGGCCGCCGTCATACTGATGGACGCCGGACTGGACGCTGGCGCCACCGATCGCGTTCGGATCGTCATTGTCCTCGCGCTCGAAGCCGTAGCCGGCCGTGATGTTGGCGATCGTCTCGTCGGCGAGATCGAGCCGCAGGATGGCATCGACGCGGCCTTCCGGCTCGAAATCGTCGCGCCCGCCGATATCGCGCTCGAACGTGCCTTCGCCGATGATCGCCAGTTCGTGCCGCGCCCAGTCGGAGGTGAGCGTGCCGCGGACGACGGTGGCAAGGTAGTCGCGCTCGGTCTTGAGGTCGCCGTTGCGGATCGTCTCGCGGTTGACGCTGGTGCCGACCGAGGGGCGGAGCATGAAGGTGCCGAGCCGGATGCCGGTCGGATCGGCGGGAACCAGGGGCGCTTCGCCCGGCTCCACGGCATCGACGCCGGCGTCCAGGTCCTCCTCGTAGGCGAGGAAGAGGTCTTCTTCGGATGGACCCGGCGTCGCCGGCTGCGGGATGGCGCCGCTGGCAAGCGAAGGAGCGTCGCTGGCGGAAGCCGCCGGATCAGCCGCGGGAATCCCCGGGGCAGGCGGGGCGAGGGGGGCGGCGGCGAGGGAGGTGCCGAGAGGGACGGCGCTGCCCGTCGCCGAAGTCTGCGCGGGCGAGGCGCCCGTCGTCTCGGAGCCCGCCGGGTAGGACGTCTGGGCAAGCGGAGACGCAGGCGTCAGCAGGGACGTGCAGGCAAGCAGCACGGCCAGTGCCGGCAGGCGCCGCACAGGTCTTTCGCCTTGCTTGTCCATTCTCTCCATCCAGATGCCCGTTCGTGCAGCGGTTACGCGAACGTAAAGCCTCGTGGTTAACACTTGGTTCTGGAGAGGCCGGCCGGGATCGTCCCGATGGACTTTCGGGCGCAAAAGCGCTAGATGCCGCGCCATGACACAGAAAGCACTACAGGTGAGCGAGACGTCCGTCATCGGGTCTGCGCTGCGCACGATCCTGGTGGAGAGGGAAGGGCTGGACGCCCTCGAGCAGGCCCTGCAGAACGGGCTTTCGGAGCCCTTCCGGCAGGCCGTCGACCTGATCCTCGGCCTGAAGGGCCGGGTGATCGTCTCCGGCGTCGGCAAGAGCGGACATATCGGCGCGAAGCTCGCGGCCTCGCTGGCTTCCACCGGTACGCCGGCATCCTTCGTCCATGCAGCAGAGGCGAGCCATGGCGATCTCGGGATGATTTCCCGCGACGACGTCGTCCTTGCGGTGTCCTGGAGCGGCGAGACGGCCGAACTGCAGAGCATCGTCGGCTATTGCCGGCGCTTCTCCATTCCCCTGATCGCGCTGACGGCGGGCGAGGTATCGACCCTTGCGCGGGAGGCGAGCATCGCGCTCCTCCTGCCCAAGGTGCAGGAGGCCTGCCCGCACGGGCTGGCGCCCACCACGTCCACGCTCCTGCAACTCGCGCTCGGCGATGCGCTCGCGGTCGCGCTGCTGGAAGCCCGCGGGTTTACCGCGCTCGACTTCCGCGTCTTCCATCCGGGCGGCAAGCTCGGCGCCATGCTGAGCCATATCGGCGACATCATGCATACGGGCAGCCGCGTTCCGCTGGTGAAGAAGGGGACGCCGGTCCCGACGGCGGTGATGACGCTGGCCGAGATGCGCTTCGGCTGCGTCGGCGTCGTCGACGAGGAAGGGCGCCTGTGCGGCGTCCTCACCGATGGCGACCTTGCCCGCGGCCTGAACCTCAACCTCACGTCCATGATCGTCGACGACATCATGACGCCGGATCCGAAGACGGTGAAGGAACGGACGCTCGCGACGAGCGCCATGGCGCTGCTCAACCAGTACAATATTTCCGCGCTGATCGTCGTGGACGACGAGAGCCGGCCGGTCGGCATCGTCCACTTCCACGATCTCCTGCGCGTCGGCGTCGCCTGAACTAGGCGACCGCCTCCACCCGCAGGTCCCGACCGTCGGCCGAGATCACCGTCACCCGCGTTCCCGCCGGCAGGTCCGGCCCCATGACCGGCCACCACGTGTCGTCGAGCCGGATGCGGCCGCGACCCTCGGTGATCGGCTCGTGCAGCGTTGCGGTGCGGCCGACAAGGCTTTCGCCGCGCCGGTTGAGATAGGGCTGGTCGCTCGCTTCCTTCCTTGCGTAGAAGCGCCGTCCCGCGACGGCGAAGACGGCGGCGAGCGCTGCGAAGAGCACGAACTGCAGCTGCCACGACCAGATGGCGGCATCCCACAGGGCGAGCGAGAGCATGCCGACGACGATCGCGGCGGCGCCGATCCAGATCAGGAAGACGCCGGGCGCGGCCAGTTCGGCGGCAAGGAGCAGGATCCCGACGATCCACCAGCTCCAGGGCCCGAGATTGGCGGCGAGTGCCTGCAGCATGGTCAGGTCTCGGTCCGCGGGGCGAAGGGGTTGACGGCCGGCGTGGCCGCGCGGGCAGGGGCTGTCGCCGAAGGACGGGGCGGCGCTGCGGGCGACTGCGGCGGGGGTGTGAGCGGGCGTGCTCTTGCCGGGCCGTCACCATCGCCGAAGACCTCCCTGGCGATCGCTCCGATGCCGCCCAGCGAGCCGATCAGCGACGAAGCCTCCATCGGCATGAGGACGATCTTGGAATTGGGCGCCTTGCCGATTTCCGCCAGTGCCTCGGTGTATTTCTGCGCCACGAAGTAGTTGATCGCGTGGACGTCGCCGAGCGCGATCGCCTCGGATACCGACCGGGTTGCCCTGGCCTCGGCCTCGGCCAGGCGCTCGCGGGCTTCCGCCTCGCGGAAGGCCGCTTCCCGTTCGCCTTCCGCCTTGAGGACGGCGGCCTGCTTGGCGCCTTCCGCCCGCAGGATCTGGGCGTTGCGGGCACCCTCGGCCTCCAGGACCTGGGCGCGCTTCTCGCGTTCGGCCTTCATCTGCCGTCCCATGGCTTCCACGAGGTCTTCCGGCGGCTGGATGTCCTTGATCTCGACGCGGGTGACCTTGATGCCCCAGGGGCCGACCGCCTCGTCGACGACGTGCAGAAGCCGCTCGTTGATGACCTCGCGGTTGGAGAGAAGCTCGTCCAGGTCCATCGATCCCATGACCGAGCGGATGTTGGTCATGGTGAGGTTCTGGATGGCATTCTTCAGGTCGGCGATCTGGTAGGCGGCCTGGGCGGGATTGAGCACCTGATAGAAGGCCACCGCATCGGCGGAGACGCTGGCATTGTCCTTGGTGATGACTTCCTGGGTCGGGACGTCGAGGACCTGTTCCATGACGTTCATGCGCGCGCCGATGCGCTCGATGAAGGGCGTGATCAGGTTCAGGCCGGGATCGAGGGTGCGGGTGTAGCGCCCGAACCGCTCGACGGTATAGCGATAGCCCTGCGGCACGGTCTTGATCCCGGCGAAGAGCACCAGGATGACGAGAAGTACGATGGCGATAACGACGATATCAAAGCCGCCCAGCATGGCTGCCCCCCAGCTCGAAAAGTTTGAGACTGGAGTAACACGTTCGCGCCGAGGATCAAACGGAAGAGGTCAGACCCAGCCCTGAAGCTCCCGGCGGACGACGCTTTCGAGGACGCCCATGCCTTCCTGGCTGTCGTTGAGACAGGGGATGTGCAGGAACTTCTCGCCACCGTGGTGCTGGAAGATCTCGCCCGCTTCGCCGGCGATCTCTTCCAGCGTTTCCAGGCAGTCCGACACGAAGCCGGGGTTCATCACGGCGATGCGCTTGATGCCCTGGTCGCCGAGCTTCTCCATGGTCTTGTCGGTATAGGGCTGCAGCCACTCCTCCGGCCCGAAGCGGGACTGGAAGGTGACCATGAACTTTTCCTTCGGCAGGCCGAGGCGCTCGCGCAGCAGCCGGCCGGTCTTCTGACAGTGGCAGTGGTAGGGATCGCCCTGTTTGAAATAGGATTCCGGGATGCCGTGGAAGGAGGCCACCAGCATTTCCGGCTCCCAGTCCACCTTGGCCAGGGCCTTCTCCACCGAGACGGCGAGGGCGTCGATGTAGACGGGATCGTCGTGATAGGGCGGGACGGTGCGCACGGCGGGCTGCCAGCGCATCTTCATCAGGTGCTCGAAGGCCTTGTCGTTGACGGTTGCCGTCGTCGAGGCCGAGTATTGCGGATAGAGCGGGAATAGCAGGATCTTCTCGCAGCCCTGCGCATGGAGGGCGTCGATCTTCGAGGCGATCGAGGGCTTGCCGTAGCGCATCGCCCAGTCGACGACAACGTTCGGGAGGTCCTTCAGGCGCTCGGCCATCAGCTCGCCCTGGTTGCGGGTATAGGTCCGCAGGTAGCTCTCATCGAGATCCTTGTTCCAGATCTCCTCATAGGCCTTGCCGACCTTCTGCGGCCGCTTGCTGAGGACGATGCCGTGCAGGATTGGGTACCAGTAGAGCCGCGACCATTCGATGACGCGGCGATCGGACAGGAACTCGGCCAGGTAGCGGCGCATCGACCAGTAGTCGGTGCCGTCCGGCGTTCCGAGATTGACGAGAAGCACGCCCACCTTGCCGAAATTGACCTTGGGGTGATCGGGGGGCAGGTGGCTGGGCACGGCGTTCATGTGTGAAAATTCCATTCTTCGGGACGTCAGGCACCTATACGGTGCCGACGTGATTTCGGTTTCTATCTAGAAACAAAAAACGGCCCGGGGAAGCCCCGGGCCGGACCGCAACGCGAGACAAATCGTCTTACCGGGGCGGCAGGCGCAGCTCCTGCCCGACCTCCAGGTGGTCTGCATCGCGCAGGTTGTTGGCCTCGGCGATCTTCGTCCACATCATGCCGTCGCCATAGGTCGCCTCGGCGATCTTCCAGAGGGAATCTCCGCGGACCACGGTGTAGGTGCCCGAAGCGGCCGAGCCGGCAGGGGCGGCGGTTCCGGCGGCCGGCGCCGGGGCGGCCGGCGCAGGGGCGGCCGGTGTCGTGGTCGCGGGAGCCGCCGGCGCGGAGGTTGCGGGTGTGGAGGTTGCAGGCGCCTGGGCCGTCGTATCCGCCGCAGCTCCTGCAGGCGCCCCTGCCGGGGTCACATCGGTGATCCGCCCGTCGGTATAGGGCTGGTAGGGGTTGTTGTTGGTCAGGTATTCGGCAACCGCCTGCTCCAGGTTCGGCCCGAAGTCATAGGGGTTGATGGCATTGGTCTCGAAGATGTCGAAGCCGTCGCCGCCGGCGCGGACGTAGTTGTTGGTGACGACGCCATAGGTCTTTTCCGGGTCGAGGGGCACGAAGGCCTCGCCTTCCCTGACCTGAACATCGACGATCCGTTCGCCTGCCGGCTTCGACCTGTCGAAGGAGTACTTCATTCCGGCCACCTGCGGGAAGCGGCCCGCGCCCTCCTCGATCTGGCTGACGCCGTTTTCGAGTGCGGCGCGCAGGTCCGATCCCTTGATCTGGAACGTCGCGATCGTGTTCTGGAAGGGCAGGACGGTGAGCACTTCGCCCATGGTCACGCCGCCGCGGTCGATCGAGGCGCGCAGCCCGCCGCCGTTGGCGATCGAGATGGTGATGCCCTGGTCCTTGACGCGGTCGAGCTGCGCATCGGCGACCAGGTTGCCCATGGTGCATTCCTGGATGCGGCAGACATTGCGATCGCCGACGATCACGTTCTGCGTCTCGCCGACGACCTTCTGCTTCAGTTCCTCCAGCGGCAGGCCGAGTTCCTTGACCTTGGCGGCGTAGCCCGCATCCTCCACGACGGAGGAATCGAGGAGTTTCGGCGCGCCCTCGACGGACTTCACCGCCCCGTTGTCGTCGAACACGACCTTCAGGTCGCCGAGGTATTTGGAATAGGCATAGGCCTGCACGATCGGCACATCGGTGCCGGCGGGGTTCTTGACCAGCGTCGGGTAGGGACCGGAGGCCTTGTCGTCGGTGCTGGAGAGCAGGGTATGGCTGTGGCCGCCGACGATGACGTCTATACCCTCAACGGCCGCGGCGATCTGCTTGTCGCGCTCATAGCCCACATGCGAGAGCACGATGATCTTGTCGATGCCCTGGCCCTGGAGATCGGCGACCGCCTTCTTGAGGTATTCGACCTCGTCCTCGAAGGTGATCTGGTCGCCGGGCGCGGAGGTCTCGTCGGTATCGGTGGCGAGAACGGAGACGACGGCGACCTTCTCGCCGCCCAGGTCCTTGATGATGTAGGGGTCGTACTTGCCGGCCAGGATGCTTCCCTCTGCGGCGATGGTGTTTCCGGAGATGATCGGGAATTCGGACGCCTCGATGAACTTGAGCAGTTCCTCCGGTCCGTCGTCGAATTCGTGGTTGCCGATCGCCATGGCGTCGAAGCCCATGCCGTTCATGAAGTCGGCGATCGGTCCGCTCTTGAACATGCTGTAGAACAGCGAGCCCTGGAACTGGTCGCCGGCGTCAAGGACCAGCACGTTCTTGCCCTGCAGCTCGCCGCGGCGGGTGTCGATCGCGGTCTTCACGCGGGCGATGCCGCCGAAGCACTCGTTCTTCGACGCTTCCTCGTCCGAGCAGGTTGAATCGTACTTGTTGATCGGTTCGATGCGCGAGTGGAGGTCGTTGATATGGAGGATATTGAGCTCGTAGTCGGCCAGCGCGCTGCCGGCAAGGAGGGCAACCGCCGAGGCTGTCATCAGCCCCAGTCTCACTGTCTTCATCATTGTCTCTCTCTCCTGTTGTCGCATTCGCATCACGATCCGACGCCCGATCCCGTGGTCCCACGACCGGCGACGGGGCATGTTTTCATCAAGGCATTGCGACTGCAAGGGGGAAAGTGCGGCGCCCGGCAGGGCGGCAAGGGCTTGCCCGTAACGAAAAAACCCCGCCATTGGCGGGGTTTTCGGGATCGGGTGCCGGGAACGATATCAGCTACGGCGGGTGAGCGAGAACTGGGCCCCGCTGTCCTGCGTGCAGTTCAGCTGGCTCGGCGAGACCAGCGCGCAGTTGACCCGCGACTGGGTGTTGCGGACGAGCGACGTCATGCTGATCTCGACGAGGGTCGGCGACAGGTTGACGTAGCTGCCGGAAGCGAGAAGCGTGTTGCTGTCGGTCGAGCGGGTGTTGAAGGTGCCGCCCTGGAAGGTGGACACGATCCCGTTGGGATCGACCCATGCGCCCTCGACGCCCTGTGGCTGCGCCTGCTGCGGCAGTCGCGGCGGCGGGTTGGAGACGCAGGCAGTCAGTGTGGCGGCAGCGATGATCGCGATGATCGCTTGCAGTTTCATATCGGGGTCTCCCGCGGTTCGACCGTCTGATTATTAGCGTTAACAACCGTATCTAATGCAGATTCGGATATTTCGCAGCCTTTTTCGGGCTCTTTCAACAAGGGAGAGGCGATAGGCCGCCTCCTCCCCCCTTCGTGTCGGCGCCGTTCAGCGCACCAGGACGTTGCGGAACTGCCAGGGGTCGGACGTGTCGATGTCCTCCGGGAAGAGGCCCGGGCGTCCGTCCAGCGGGGTCCAGTCGGTATAGTGGCCCTCGACCGGTCCGAGATAGGGGCGCTGGACTTCCAGGCAGCGCTTGTAGTCCACCTCGTCGGCCTCGACGATGCCCGCCTTCGGGTTCTCGAGCGCCCAGACCATGCCGGCGAGGACAGCGGAGGTCACCTGCATGCCGGTGGCATTCTGGTAGGGGGCGATGCGGCGGGTTTCCTCCAGCGACAGACGCGAGCCGAACCAGTAGGCGTTCTTCTCGTGGCCGTAGAGCAGCACGCCGAGTTCATCGACGCCGTCCACTAGTTCGTCCTCGTCGAGGACATGCTGGACGGGCTGGGCATGGCCGCCATTGCCGAACATCTCGTGCAGCGACAGCACGGCGTCGTTGCAGGGATGGTAGGCGTAGTGGCAGGTCGGGCGATAGGTGACCTCGCCGTGCTTGTCGCGCACCGTGTAGTAGTCGGCGATAGAGATCGCCTCGTTGTGGGTGACCAGGAAGCCGTATTGCGGGCCGGGCGTCGGGCACCAGCTGCGCACGCGGGTATTGGCGCCGGGCTGTTCGAGATAGATCGCCGCCTGGCAGCCCTTCTTGTGCTTGCGGGCGTTCTTCGGCATCCACTTTTCATGGGTGCCCCAGCCGAGCTCCGACGGCTGCAGGCCTTCGGCGATGAAGCCCTCGACCGACCAGGTGTTCCAGAAGACGTTCAGCGGCTTCGGGTTCTTGGCGCGCTGGGTGTCGCGCTCGGCGATGTGGACGCCCTTGACACCCAGCTTCTTCATAAGCTTCGCCCAGCCCTCGCGGTCGTCCGCCGATGGTTCGTCGAACTTCAGCCCCGTCTCGTTGGCAAGATCGACCAGCGCCTGCTTGACGAACCAGGAGACCATGCCCGGGTTGGCGCCGCAGGTGGAGACGGCGGTAGTGCCGCCCGGGTTCTTCGCCTTTTCCCGGCGGACGGTCTCGCGCAGCGCGTAGTTGGTGCGCTCGGAGTTCTTCACCGAGGTATCGAAGTAGAAGCCGAGCCAGGGCGCGACGACGGTATCGATGTAGAGCACGTCCAGCTTGCGGCAGAACTTCATCAGGTCGAGCGACCCGGTGTCGACCGAGAGATTGACGCAGAAGCCCTGGCTGCCGCCTTCCGTCAGGAGCGGCTTCAGGAGTTCCTTGTAATTGTCCCGGGTGACATGCGCCCGGACATGCCTGACGCCGTGCCGGGCATGGATGTCAGCGCCGTCGTCGCGGGGATCGATGACGACCATCCGGCTCTTGTCGAACTTGAAGTGACGCTCGATCAGCGGCAGCGTTCCGCGACCGATGGAGCCGAAGCCGATCATCACGATCGGGCCTGTAATCTCGCCATGCACAGAGTATTTCTGTTCAGACATGTATCTCTCCTTCGCCGCCTCGGCATCACGCCGCTGCGCCGCTTGGCCGACAGGGAACGATGAGAGCGCTGATCGCAAAATGCCGGCGCTCTAGATCACAAATCCCCGTCACAATAAAGAGGTTGCAAAAAGGGGCCAGAAAACGGCGATCCGGGCGTCTTTCGCAGTCCGACAGCGTCGCGGACATAGGGTCAGGTCGAGCGGTTGCGCCGCAGGTGATCGACCAGTGCCCGCAGCTTGGGCGCCATGTGGCGACGGCTCGGATAGTAGAGGTAGAAGCCCGGGAAGCGCGGGCCGTAGTCCTCCAGAAGCGGCACCAGTTCGCCGCGCGCGATGAAGGGCAGGAACGTCTCTTCCATGCCGAAGCTGATGCCCGCGCCGGCGACGGCGAGCCGGGTCATCAGCGCCATGTCCGTCGTGGTGATGTAATCGCCGACGGCAACCGAGAATTCCTTGCCGTCCTCCGCGAACTCCCACCGGTAGGAGGCGCGGCCGGCGCCGGTGCGCCAGCCGATCGTGCGGTGCTGCGTGAGTTCCCGGGGGTGCTGCGGCGTGCCGGCGCGGCGAAGATAGTCGGGAGACGCGACCGCGAGCTGTCGCTGCGGGCCGGAGACGGGGACAGCGATCATGTCCTGCGCGATCACCTCGCCGAGCCGCACGCCGGCGTCGTAACCCTTCTCGACGATATCGAACTCCTCGTCGGTGACGGTGACATGGAGCTTCACCTCCGGGTTTGCCTCCGCGAACGACGCGAGGAGCGGGCCGGACAGGAAGCTTTCGGCAATCGAGGATACGGCGAGGTTCAACTGGCCGCGGGGTCCGTCGCGCAGGCTGCCGGCCGCCTCGATCGCGGCATGCATGCCGGCGAGCGCCGGCGCGGCCTCGGCGTAGAGCCGCTCGCCGGCTTCCGTCAGCGAGACGCTGCGAGTGGTGCGGTTGACGAGCGCGATGCCCATCGTCTCCTCCAGCTTCCGCATGACCTGGCTGACCGCGGCGCGAGTGACGCCCAGCCGGTCGGCGGTCGCCCGGAAGTTCTTCTCTTCCGCCACCGTGATGAAGACGGCCAGGGCATTGAGGTCGGGGGTCATTGGTTAGCGCTCCTTACCAATCCGCAAAGCTCGAGGCGGCTACCGGGCACAATGGCGAGCCTTTACCTTTCCTTCAAGCCCGCACGCCGGGCGAAAACGAGAGAAGGAAAGAACCATGGACAAGATCGTGCTCATCACGGGAGCCTCCAGCGGCATCGGCGCCGGCATCGCCCGCGAACTCGGCAGGGCCGGCGCGACCCTCATGCTCGGCGCGCGCCGTACCGACCGGCTGGACGAACTTGCGGAGGAAATCCGCAGCTTTGGCGGAAGGGTCGCGACCCGTCGCCTCGACGTCACCGACCGGGACGATGTCGCCGCCTTTGCGCAGGCCGCGCGCGACGAGTTCGGCCGCGTCGACGTCATCGTCAACAATGCCGGCCTGATGCCGCTGTCGCCGATGGCCGCGCTGAAGGTCGAGGAATGGGACCGGATGGTCGACGTCAACATCAAGGGCGTCCTCTACGGGATCGCCGCCGTCCTGCCCGAAATGACGGAGCGGGGCTCCGGCCATATCATCAACATCGCATCGATCGGCGCGCTCACCGTTTCCCCGACGGCTGCCGTCTATTGCGCCACCAAGTTCGCGGTGCGGGCCATTTCCGAGGGCCTGCGGCAGGAGCGGGAGGATATCCGCGTCACCTGCATCCATCCGGGCGTGGTGGAAAGCGAGCTTGCCTCGACGATCACCGATCCTACCGCCGCCGAGGCGATGACGAGCTACCGCGCGATTGCGCTCAAGCCGGACGCGATCGGCCGGGCCGTCCGATTTGCCATCGAGCAGCCGGAAGACGTCGATGTCAGCGAGATCGTCGTGCGTCCGACGCGGTCGCCCAACTGAACGGCTTTAAATCCGGTTGCGGTCGGGTCCCGCCGCACCCGGTGATCCACCCTTGCGAGGACCAAGCCATGAAAGGACTGTTCCCATGCCCCATTCATTCATCGGCCTTCGCGAACTTCTCGTCGCCCTGGTCTTTTCCGCAAGCCTGACGCCGACCTTTGCCCAGGCGCCGGCCGCCGATGCGACCGCAGAGAACGAGGCCATCGTCCGCGAGGCCTTCGACGAATGGTCGACAGGCGGCAACGTCTTCGAAATCCTCGCCGACGACGTCGCCTGGACCATCCACGGCTCCGGTCCGGTCGCCGGTACCTACAACGGCGTGGAAGATTTCGTGGAGCGCGGGTCCCGCCCGCTGGTGAGCCGGCTGAGCGCGCCTCTCGTGCCCGAGGTCCATCACATATGGGCGGTCGGCGACCGGGTCATCATCCGTTTCGACGCGTCCTCCACGACAACCGGGGGCCATCCCTACAACAACAGCTTCGTCTGGATATTCCGGATGGAGGACGGTTCGGTGGTGGAAGCCGAAGCCTTCCTCGACCTCGCGGCCTACCAGGAGGTCGTCGACAACAACGAACCGCGCGTCCCCTAAGGCTCGGGGTATCCCCTCGATCCATGCAGTCATGCTCCATCCACCGAAGAGGAAATCGATCATGATCAGAGCAACCGCAATTGCCGCCGCCCTTCTGCTTTCGAGCTTGCCGGCGAACTCCCAGGAGACACAGATGCAGAACCAGCACCCCTATGTCGGAATGTGGGTCACGGACGACAACCGGGTCCGCCACGAGCTTCTTCCCAACGGCCGATACGACGAGGCCCGCGGCGATCGCGAGAGTGCCTATCAGGGCCGCTACGTGGTGACCGGCAACCATATCGACTACTGGGACGATACCGGGTTTACCGCCGACGGCGAGTTCGTCGACAACGCCACGCTGCACCACGGCGGCATGATCCTGCGCCGGAGGCCCTAACCGGACTCGACGAGTACGGCGGGGAGCAGTCCCCGCAGCGCATTGCCGACGAAGAGCCGGCGGTTCGCGAGAGCCGCCGGCTTCAGCACTTCTGAACGCGCCCTTCCTTCGCGGATCAGTTCGGCGCGCAGGATGCCGGGAAGCAGGCCGCTCGACAGCGCAGGGGTCAGGAGAACGTTCTCGCCGGCATCGACGAAGAGGTTGGTGATCGTCCCCTCGCAGACTTCGCCGCGTTCGTTGAGGAGGATCACCTCGTCCGCCTCGTCTGTCGGGAACTCGGCGCGGGCCGCGTCATAGAGGTCGCGCCGGGTCGTCTTGTGGCGGAGGAAGGCGTCGTCGGAGGAAAGCCGCTGCGAAGCGATGCGCAGGCGCCAGACCTTGCCTTCCGGCTCCGGGTCGAAGGGCGCCGTGGTGACTTCGGTGCGGCCGCGATAGGTGACGGCAAGGCGCACCCGGAGCGGGGCATCGCCGCCGACGGCAAGTTTCAGCGCCGTCTCGGGATCGACGGGCGAGAGGAAGCCGAGCGCGTCGGCCGAGCGCTTCAGCCGGCGGATGTGATGGTCGAGCCGCGGGAACCCCGTTTCCGGCTCCCAGCGGAGGGTCTCGACCAGCGAGAGATCACCTGACTGCCGGCTGCGGGCCGGGCCTTTAGAAGACATTCCTGATATTCCGTCCCGGCTCTCGAATCGATCATGATTCCTCCGCCGCCATTGAAGACGGCATCGCCGCCGTTGAAAAGGGTGAGCGCGTGAAAGGCGAGGGAAAACCGCCCCGGCCTTCGTGTGAAGCCGGCCGTCCACGCAACATCGTCGTGATCCCTCTCCCCAACGAGAGGAGAGGGGGCGCAGGACAATCGCGGGCCGGTGCTGCGAGACGACCGTGAACCCTCGGCCGCCTACGTCTCGTCCAGCGCCTCGAGTTCGTCGATGAGGCCCTCGATCATCGAAAGGCCCTTCGACCAGAAGGACGGATCGGTGGCATCGAGGCCGAAGGGAGCCAGGAGTTCGGAGTGATGCTTGGTGCCGCCGGCCTTCAGAAGCTCGAAATACTTCTGCTGGAAGCCGGGTTCGGCATTCTGGTAGACCGCGTAGAGCGAGTTCACCAGGCAGTCCCCGAAGGCATAGGCGTAGACGTAGAAGGGCGAGTGGATGAAGTGGGGGATGTAGGTCCACCAGTTCTCGTAGCCTTCCGAGATGCGGATCGCCGGCCCGAGGCTTTCTTCCTGCACCGACAGCCAGAGTTCGCCGATCTGGTCGGAGGTCAGCTCGCCCTCCTTGCGGGCGGTGTGGAGCTTGCGCTCGAATTCGTAGAAGGCGATCTGGCGCACGACCGTGTTGATCATGTCCTCGACCTTCTGGGCGAGCATGGCCTTGCGCTCGCGCTTGTCCTTGGTCTTGTCGAGAAGGGCGCGGAAGGTCAGCATCTCGCCGAAGACGGAGGCGGTCTCGGCGAGCGTCAGCGGCGTCTGCGCCATCAGCGCGCCCTGTCCGCCGGCCAGAACCTGGTGCACGCCGTGGCCGAGTTCATGGGCGAGCGTCATCACGTCGCGCGGCTTGCCCATGTAGTTGACGAGGACGTAGGGGTGGGCCGAGGGGACGGTCGGATGGGCGAAGGCGCCGGGGGCCTTGCCGGGACGGACGGGCGCGTCGATCCATTCCTCGTCGAAGAAGCGGCGGGCGATCTCGGCCATTTCCGGGGCAAAGCCCGCATAGGCGGAAAGCACGGTCTCCCTTGCGTCCGGCCACGAGATCAGCGCCTTCGGCGTCTCGGGAAGCGGCGCATTGCGGTCCCAGAAGTTCATCCGGTCCATGCCGAGCCACTTCGCCTTCATCCGGTAGTAGCGGTGGGAGAGGCGCGGATAGGCCTCGCGCACCGCCGCCGCCAGCGCATCGACGACCTCGCGTTCCACCCGGTTGGCAAGGTGGCGACTGTCGGCGATCTCCTCGAAGCCGCGCCAGCGGTCGGAGATCTCCTTGTCCTTGGAGAGCGTGTTGGTGATCAGCGTAAAGGTGCGGATGTTCTCCCGGAATGTCCTGGAGAGCGCTTCGGCCGCTTTGCGACGCACCGGCTCCTCCGGCTCCTGCAGCATGTTGAGGGTGATCTCCAGCGGCAGCTTCTCGCCGTCGACCTCGAAGCGCAGTTCGGCCATCGTCTCGTCGAAGAGGCGGTTGAAGGCGGCGGCGCTCGTCATCGACTTTTCGAGGAAGAGCTGCTCAAGCCTGTCCTCCAGCTGGTAGGGCTTGTCCTGGCGCAGGTCGACGATCCAGGGACGGTAGTGGCCCGCCTGGGGATCGCGGTCCATGGCGGCATCCACGACCGCGTCGTCGATCCGGTTGAGTTCCAGAGCGAAGAACAGGAGGTGGGCAGAAAGATCCGTGAGCTTCGACTGGACGTCGCCATAGAACTTGCCGTTTGCCGGGTTCGACGTGTCGGAGAAATAGGTGAGGCCGGCAAAGGAGCTGATCTTGCCGAGCAGGTCTTCCAGCGCCTCGTAATCGGCAAGCGCCTGGCCAAGACCGGCCGCGCCCGTCTTCGTGGCGGCGTCGGCGAGCTTGCCCTTCCACTTCGCCTCGAATTCCTTCGATAGTTCCGTCGCCCGCTCCATGTCGGCCTTGAATTCGGGGGCCTCGCGGGAGGCGTAGAGATCCGAAAGCTTCCAGACCGGCAGCAGTCCGAGCGCCGGATCGGTCGCTGCATGTTCTGCGGATGACTGCATGGCCATCGGTGGGTTGTGACGGAGCATCGGCCGGTTCCTTTCCATTCCTCGTATCGCCGCCCTGTTTTCCGTGACGGCCGTTAAAATGCAAGAGTTTCTCAAAAGAGGATGTTCAAGCCTATCTGCCACAACCCCGGCATACGAAGCCCTTGTTGGACATTATGAATGATGTCGGGAGCCGAGCATGATTGCCCAAATCCTTGTAATTGATGACGACCTTGTTCAGCGCCGCCTGTTGAAGAACGCGCTCGAGCAGCACGGACACGTGGTTCACACGGTCGATGACGCTGCGCGTGGCCTCGACCTCCTGAGGAGGGGCGGCGACCAGATCGGCGTCATCGTGCTCGACCTGACGATGCCTGGGTTCGATGGGACAGGCTTTCTCCAGGCGATCCGCGAAGCCGGCATCGAGACGCCGGTGATCGTGCAGGCGGGACGCGGCGGAATAGAGACCGTCGTGGAGGCCATGCGGGCGGGCGCCTTCGATTTCGTCGTCAAGCCGGTCACGCCCGAGCGCATTGCCGCCTCCGTTGCCAATGCCCTGACGGTCGATCGCGGCGAAGGCCGCAGCGAGCCCGCGCGCCGGTCGCGCAGCGGCTCGGCCACGTTCAGCGACATCGTTTCCGCAAGCCCCGAAATGCTGCGCGTCATCGAACTGGCGCAGCGCGCCGCCCACTCGTCGATCCCGGTCGTGCTCGAAGGCGAATCGGGCGTCGGCAAGGAACTGATCGCCCGGGCGATCCGCTCCGAGGGCGACCGCGCCGGCAAGCCGTTCATCACCGTCAACTGCGGCGCCATTCCCGAAAACATGGTGGAAAGCGTCCTGTTCGGCCACGAGAAGGGTGCCTTCACGGGCGCGACCGAACGGCAGACCGGCAAGTTCGTCGAGGCCGACGGCGGCACGCTCTTCCTCGACGAGATCGGCGCACTTCCGCTGGACGTGCAGGTGAAGCTCCTGCGCGCCGTCCAGCAGGGCGAGATCGAAACGGTCGGCTCCTCCAGGGTGCAGCAGGTCAATGTCCGGCTGATCTCGGCGACCAACAAGGACCTTATCGAGGAGGTGAGGGAAGGGCGCTTCCGGGAAGATCTCTACTACCGCCTCAACGTCTTCCCGATCACCATCCCCGCCCTGCGCCGCCGCAAGGAGGACATCCCGCATCTCGCCCGCGTCTTTGCGGAGCGGTTCTCGCTGGAGCAGAAACTGCCGCGCCCCGTCACCGTCGGGCCGGCGGCGATGGCCCTGCTCACCGCCCACGACTGGCCGGGCAATATCCGCGAACTCGAAAATGCGGTCTTCCGGGCGATCGTCCTGGCCAAGACGGACGAGCTGACGGAGGCGGACTTCCCTCAAATTGCCGCGCAATTGCCCGAATTCCGCTCGGAGGAATTGAGGCAGGCGACGAAGGCCCCGACGGCCGCCCAGAGGATTTCGCAAATACGCCAGGCGTCGTCCCCGACGGCGACGATCGACGCCTCCGACGTCTTCATCGGGCGTCCGACGCAGCCGGCCCGTCCCGATCCGCGCGCGCTTCTCGCCGCCGCCTACCCGTCGTCCGCGAACGTGATCTCGAGCACGGATACGGCCGGAGACGTGCGCAAGCTCGCCGACGTCGAGGAGGAACTCATTCGTTTTGCACTGAAATTCTACCGCGGCCAGATGAGCCAGGTGGCCCGCAAGCTGGGGATCGGCCGCTCGACGCTCTACCGGAAGCTGAAGGACTACGGCATCGACCCCGACAACCCGCTGAAGGAAGCCGCCTGACCTCAGCTCCATTAGGGATCGTTAACCTTCGCGCAAGGATGTTCTGCCACCCTCCGTCACTCTCTTGGTAGCGATTTATTGACTCTTCGAGAGATGCTTGTGATTGTGTGGCAAATTTGCCATCGTCTCACCGCAATTGACAGTCATCAACGACGACGAGGGAAGTTGTCGACAGGACGGGGACAGCCTTGCAGGATCTGAAAGCGAACGAAACGCCGGATGGCGCCGGCACGCGCGGCCATGCGACCGCCTTCCTGAAGTCGCTCGTGACGGGTGCCGCGTCGCTCGTCATCGCCGGATGTCTCTCTCTTCCGCTATTGTCCGTATCCGCCGTCGAGGCCGCTGCCGAAACGCGCAGCCTGAAGCTCTATTTCGTCCACACGAAAGAGCGCGCCAATATCGTCTTCAAGCGCAACGGCAAGTTCGATCCGAAGGGCCTGCAGCAGATCAACCACATGCTGCGCGACTGGCGTCGCAACGAACCCACCAAGATGGATCCGCGCCTCCTCGACCTCGTCTGGGAAGTCTATCGGCGCAGCGGCGGGAACGACTATATCCACGTCGTGTCCGCCTACCGCTCGCCGACCACCAACGGCATGCTGCGCTCGCGCAGCAAGGGCGTGGCCAAGAACAGCCAGCACATGCTCGGCAAGGCGATGGATTTCTATATTCCCGGCGTCAAGCTCTCCACCCTTCGCGCGCTTGCGATCAAGATGCAGGGCGGCGGCGTCGGCTATTATCCGAGCTCCGGATCGCCCTTCGTGCACCTCGATGTCGGCGGCGTGCGCGCCTGGCCGCGCATGAGCCGTCAGGGACTGGTCAACCTCTTCCCCGACGGCAACACGGTCCACCTTCCGTCCGACGGCAAGCCGCTGCCCGGCTATGCACAGGCTCTTGCCAGCTACAAGAAGCGCGTCAGCTCCGGCGCGCAGATCGAGATCGCCAGCACCTCGGGCGGCAGTTCCGAAAAGAAGCGGCCCAATCTCCTCGCCATGCTGTTCGGCGGTGGCGACGAAGATGAGGATGCCGATGCAATCGCCGCACCCGCGGACCGCCCGGCTCCGGCCGTCCCGGCTGCACCGGCAGCCCAGGTCGCAGAGCCCGTCATGGTCGCGGCCGCACAGCCGCAGGATCTTCCCGGCGTAGAGACGATCGCCGCTCCCGTGCCGCAGACGCGCCCCTCCTTCCGCAACGACGGCGGACCGGGCGGGCTGGCCACGGCCCTCTATTCCCCGGCCCGCAACACGGCGCAGGAGGCGCTCGCCGCAGCACTTCCGGCCCAGCCGGTGCCGGCCGCCGAGACCGAAGGCGAGTCCTTCGCCGACCTGCAGAAATATGCGATCCCCGTTCCCACCCTTCTCGGCCCGCGCGGCCTCAAGGGCGATGCCGAAGCCGGCGTGATGACCGCATCCGTGGGTGGCGTGCTGCCCGAGGCGGCACTGTCGGCCGTTCCGCTTCCCGCCGCCCGTCCGTCTGGCGCGGAGACGCTCCTCGCATCCGCGGCGATCGATCCGGAGAGCGAAGGCGATCTCGGCGAGCAGCAGGCGCTGACGCCGGCGGTGATCGCCGCGCTTGCGCAGAGCGGCGCCTATGCCCGCTCGACGCTTCCTTCTGGCGCCCCTGCTGCCGCCGAAAGGCCGGTCGATGTGGCCTCCCTTCCGGCCGGCGTGCCGGTCGCCGACATGCGCTTCGGCGACGGTTTCGACGCGCCGCAGCAGGTTCCGGTTCCCACCAAGGGCGGCCGCAGCGGAGCCGGCGCGAAGTCGGAAACCGGTGGCGCGCTGACGGAAGACATGCTGGCGAAATGGGCCGTGAGCAACAATCGCGTCTCCGAGGTCGCTTCGGTGAAGGCTCCGCGGGTCGTCACCCGCACGCTGAGCACGGAGTACACGGCGGGCTACGCCTCGAGCGGCTTCAAGCCGGTAACGAAGGTCGCCACGATCGACCCGAACCGGTTCAGCCCGAAGACCCCGGTCAAGCAGTAGCCTGACGAAAAACGGATACAAAAAAAAGCCGCCCGAGGGCGGCTTTTTTCATGGCTTGCGACCGGGGCTATTCGACCAGGTAGATTTCCTCCGCCGGCAGCGGCAGCAGGCGCTCGGCCATTTCGGTCTTCAGGTATTCGTGGCGCGCCACTTCTTCCGGCGTCTTGTCCTTCCTGGCGCCGAGGGTGACGAATTCCTCGCGCACGTGGCCGGGCCTGATGCGTGCCTCGACCGTCCTGCCGCGATAGGTGAAGCGCCAGACATAGGGCCCGGGCGGCTCGGTGATCACGTCGCTGCCGCCGATGCTCCGGTCGATCTCGAGGCGGTTGTCGGTCAGGGCGCGGGTGACCATCTCGATGGCATCGCGTCCGCCGGGGCCGGAAAAGGACGTCAGGACATGGATTTCGCGACGCTCCAGCGGTTCGGCGGAAAGGCGCGGGAAGGCAGCCTGCATGGCCTTCAGGCCATGCACCACGCCGCCGGGAAAGCCCCGGCCGTGATAGTCGTTGATTGCGTCGAAGGAGAAGGTGAGGGGCTTGCCGTTCTCCGCGACGGTGATGGTGTCATTCATTCGTATATCTCTTCAGATTGGGGATGAAGCGGTCGAGGAACCGCGTGGTGGCGGGCATGAAATGCGAGCCGTGGTGGAACATCGGATCGAGCGAGGAGACGATCATCCGCCCGGCGGTCGAAACCTCGTCCACATAGAGGATGGCGCGCCCTTGCCCGTCGCGCACCAGCACGTCCGCACCTTCCGGTGCGTCGAACCAGCCGTGGAGATGCCAGGTCACGTCCGCCTTCTCCATGTCCTGCAGCAGGGGATGGCCGGGTCGGGCGATCTCGACGCCGAGGTCGGCACCGGGCTCCAGCCACCACCACCAATTCGTCGGCGTGGCCGTGAAGCGGACATTGGGGAGCCATAGGTCGGAGCGGCTTTCGCCGAGAGCGACCACCGTGCCGCCCCCCGCAAGATGGGCTGCGACCGTCTCCTTTTGGGCGATCATGCGCTGGGCGGGCGTCCGGCAGGGAACCCAGAGCACATCCGTCGGAGAGAGGACCGAAGCGAGGTCTTCCGGGGCGCAGATGACGTCGAAGGCTTCGGTATAGCGCGGACCTTCGAGGCTGCGGATACTGTAATAGGTGCCCGAGGAGGGCGCGACGATCCTGCGGCCGGCTTCTTGCGACATGCGCGGGCCGCCATAGGTTTCTGCCGGGGCGAGCGGCAGGTCGCCTGCCGGACGGGCGGGATCGACCGGCCACGGATCGAGGCAGGCGCCGCCGTTCGTCCATGCGATGATGCGGCGGGACAGTTCGGGGGCGAGGCCCCATTCCATGCCGAGCGTGCCGAGGTCGTTGCCGGCATGGGAGAAGACCCGACCGCCCGACGGCCTTGCCCAGACCCAGTCGACCGGCACCCTGGCCGGGCCGAGCCCGTTGACGGCCACCGCGCCTTCCGGCAGCGGATTGCAGCCACGGCCGTAGAAACCGGCAACGCCCTTGTTGGTCTCGATCTGCTTCAGGTCGATCCCGGCATAGACCGGATGGGCGTTGATTGAGGAAAGGTCGAAATCGGGGCGTTTCGGTGCCTCGATCGACCGGTACTGGGCCACGCCGTCGAGCAGCGGCCGGACCATGTGGCCGTTGAAGAACCAGCGTCCGCCGGCATCGAGGAAGGCGGCAAGCGCCGGCTTCATCGCCATCATGGCGTTCTGGTCGAGCTGGTTGCCGGTGATCAGCCCCTTGTGGGCCATCAGCAAATCGGGCGTCAGGTCCGGCTGGTCGACGATAATCACCTCGCCGCGTGCGGCGGCTTCGCGGACTGCTTCGGAGGGCCCTTCATGGGCGGATTTCAGGTAGATGGTCGTCATGCGGCTTCTATTCCGGAAAATGCGGGCAGGATGGCCCGTCTCTGTTCGCCACGGGCGCCCGTCACCTCCACCCAGCGCATGGAGACGCCGTAGAGTTCGGACAGCTTGTCGGGCTGGATCATCTCGGCGACGGGACCGTGGATTTCTTTGCCATCCGGCATCATCAGAAGCACGTCGTCGGCCGCGGCCAGCGCGTGGTTCGGATCGTGGGTGGTGAACAGGATCGCCTTGTCGCGGCGCTGCCGGAGGAGGTTGAGGAGTTCCAGCGTCCGCGACTGGTTGCCGAGATCGAGCGCCGAGGTCGGCTCGTCGAACACGAGCGCCGGCGAACCCGTGGCAAGCGCCCGGGCGATCAGCACCATCTGCCGCTGGCCGCCCGACATGCGGTCGTAGGGCATCTCGGCGAGGTGGCAGGCGCCGACCTCGACGAGGGCCGCCTCCGCGGCGGCGCGATCCTGCTGTCCGGGCTGTCCGAACAGGCCGAGGCGGGCGGCACGCCCCATCACGACCACTTCGAGCCCGGTGAGCTTTGCCTGGGAGGAGCCGTGCTGCGGCACGTAGCCGGCGACCGGCGGCGCCTCGCGCCTGCCCTCCGCCAGCGGCAGGAAACCGAGAAGCGCGCGCAGGAGCGTGGTCTTGCCGCGCCCGTTGGGACCGAGCACCGCCATCGAGCGGCCGACCGGAACGCTGAAGGTGACGTCCGAGAAGAGCGTGCGGCTTCCGAAGGCGACGCTCGCGTTCTGCAGTCCGATCATGCCCTGTTGGCCTCGCAGAAATGGCGGCGCAGCAGGTAGCCGAAGACCGGCGCTCCGATCAGCGCGGTCAGCACGCTGAGCGGGATCTCGGCCGCCGTCAGGGTGCGCGCCAGGGTGTCGATGAAGGTGAGATATGCGGCGCCAAGGAGGGCGGAGGCAGGGATCAGCGCCCGGTGATCCTCGCCGACGAGGATGCGCGCGGCATGCGGCACCACGAGGCCGATCCAGCCGATGATGCCGGCGACGGCAACCGATGTCCCGGTCATGAGCGAGATGGCGACGAAGACGAACCAGCGCTCGCGGTCGGGATTGACGCCGAGCGAGCGGGCCTCCTGCTCGTCGAGCGCCAGGAGGTTCAGCCGGTAGCGCAGCAGCCAGATGATGGCGAGGCCGATCGCCATGCCGGGAACGGCGAGCCAGAGCCGCGGCCAGGTCGCGGTCGAGAAGGAGCCCATCAGCCAGTAGACGATGGCGGGGAGCGACGTGTTGGGATCTGCGAAGAACTGGACGATCGAGACGAGCGCGGCAAAGAGGGCGCCGATGATCATTCCGGCGAGGATGACCGTGATGACCTCGGTGCGGCCGTTGATGCGTGCAAGCAGGCCGACGAGGACGAGGGCGGAGAGGCCGAGGAAAAAGGAAAGCCCCAGAAGCACGATGCCGGCATAGCCGAAGAAGATGGCGAGCGCGCCGCCGAAGGCCGCGCCCTGGCTGATGCCGAGGACCTGCGGCGAGACGAGCGGGTTGCGGAAGACGCCCTGGAGGGCGGCCCCGCCGACGGCGAGGGCGGCGCCCGAAAGTGCAGCGAGGAGCACGCGGGGAAGGCGGACAAGCAGCACGATGCGCTCGTCCATCTGCTCGATCGCGGCGCCCGGATCGAGGACGGCGGCAAGAAGGATCTCGCCGATCCGCCAGATGTCGACGGAGAAGCGGCCCGCGCCGATCGCAAACAGCATGGATGCCAGGAGAACCAGCACCATGGCGCCGAACGCACCGATCTTCAGGACCGGGGACGCCCGGCGCTCGACAACCGTCGGCACCGCCATGCTCACCCTACTTCGCCTTGAACTGCGCGTAGTTGGCAGCTTCGGACTGCTTGTCGATCCCCAGGATACCGTCGATGTCCTCTTCGGTCAGGTCGTAGTCGTAGAGCGACTTGTAGGCCTTCTTCATTTCGGCCCGCAGGTCGTACTGGAAGACGTCGGGGTGCAGGAGGTTGGCGAGCCACATCCATGTCAGCGGGCTTTCCTGGTTCGGCGGATCCCAGCGATAGCCGCCGAGCGGCATCTTGTAGACCTTGCGCGCCTGCGCCGCCTTGGTGAGCGACAGGATCGGGTCGTCGTAGACGCGGCTTGCGTCCAGCGTCGGCTCGAAGCTGTTGAGCAGGATCACGTCCGGATCCCATTCGGCGATCTGCTCGGCGCTGATCGTCACGCCCTGGCCGTCGAGTTCCGCCGAGGCGGACGTGCCGCCGGCAAGATTGATGTAGAAGCTGTTGTAGTTGCCCTTGTCGCCGGAGGCGGTCATCGTTTCCTGGGCACGCAGCAGGTAGAGAACCTTCGGCTTTTTGTCGGCGGGAATGGCCTGCGATTTCTCCGCCATCTCGGCGGCGACCTGGTCGCGCCAGCCGTTGATCATCTCGGCGCGTTCCGGCTTGCCCATCGCGGTTGCCAGCATCTGGTGGTACTGCTGCGTCTTTTCCTCGGTGCCGTAGGAGATCAGCATGGCGGTAAGGCCGGCATTGGTGATCGGATCGACGAAATCCGGGCCGCGATCGGCCCACTGCACGACGAGATCGGGATTTGTGGCGGCCAGTTCCTCGACGTTCGGGATGAAGTTCGGCGCGGTGATGTCGGCGGGCACCGCTTCGGTTTCGGGGAAGATCTTGCCGAGGATGCCGTCGAGGATGGCCTGCTTGGAGGCCGGGTTCATGCCGACCAGCCGGGAGGCGCCGCCGTCAATCGAGATGATGGTCGAGGCGATGGGCATCGGAATGGAGGCGATCCGTTCCGCCGGCTTTTCCAGCGTTATGGTGCGGTTTTCCTGATCGGTGATGGTGATAGGGTCGGCGAAGGCCGGAACCGCGGAGGCGAGGGCCGCGATGGAAACCAGGGTTTTGAGCGAGCTGGACAGATTGGGCACGGGGATGAAGACCTAAACTTGATGTTTGTTATCTTGTTTCGGTCAAATGACAAACGTGACTTTACCTGTCAAGATTAGGGGTAAATTCGGCCCGCGTGTGCGGCAATTTGCGCAAGATCATCGGCGAGCGCACGTCGAAAGCCCCGGCATTGAGCGCAATGCCGGGGCTCCGGAAATCTTGGAATTTTGAAAAGGGGGATCGCCTCAGGCTGCGTCGGCTTCCGGCGCGCCTTCGATCATGCCGAGCGCCTGCAGGTAGGTGTCGAGGATCAGTTCCTCTTCCATACGCTCCTGATCGTCCTTCTTGCGCAGCGCGATCACCTTCTTGAGGATCTTGGTGTCGAAGCCCATGGACTTGGCTTCGCCGTAGACGTCCTTGATATCGTCGGCGATCGTCTTCTTTTCTTCTTCCAGTCGTTCGATGCGCTCGACAAATGCGCGGAGTTGGTCGCGGGCGACGCCATGAGCATCAGACATCGAGGTCTCCTGTGTGTAGTGCGTTCTGAGATTGGTCCGTCACCTGCCGCGAAGGGCGGCCGAGGTCAAGCCGAATCGACGGCGGCCTCAGTGATCAACAGGCTTGTTTATATCAAATGCGGCTTTTTGATCGCCGGAAGCCTCGTTCTGGTGGAGCTTCTTCCACTCCTCGTAGGGCATGCCGTAGACGATCTCGCGCGACTGGTCCTTGGTCATCTCGACGCCCGCGGCGATGGCGGCGTCGCGATACCAGTTGGAAAGGCAGTTGCGGCAGAAGCCGCCGAGGTTCATCAGGTCGATGTTCTGCACGTCGGGGCGTTCGCGCAGGTGCCGGACGAGACGGCGGAAGGCGGCTGCCTCGAACTCCGTCTGCTGCTGTTGCGTCAGTCCGCTCATGGCCTTCTCCTTCCAGGCATCAGTTTCCATAGGGGCCGGTCCGCGAGGGAAACACCCGATATTCGTGCAGCGCCGGATCGTCGTTCAGGGCGGCGAAAACGGGAGCGAGGCGATCGGCCCATGCGTCGATGCCGTTCTCGTCGGCGATCAGGTCCTGCCGCACTTCCAGAAGGGCATGCGGCGTTCCCGACACCATGCAGTGCCGATAGAGCGTGTCACCGCGCAGCGCCCCATCATAAGGCTGATTGTCGCCGATGACGAGATCGCCGTCCCGCCGCAGCATGTCGATGAGGGGCCGGACGGCCCTGTCGTCGCTGTCCCAGAGAACGGCGGCGTGCCAGGGGCGGGGCACGCCCTTCCATGCGGGCGTGAACGAGTGCAGCGAGAGGACGAGCGGTGCGCGGCCGCCGGACCCCGCCCTGGCGATCGTGCGCTCGACCGCGCGGTGATAGGGACGGTGGTAGGTGTCGAGGCGCCTGTTCCATTCCTCGTCGGTGATCGGGTAGTTGCCCGGTATGATCGCGCCGTCGGAGATCTTCATGATCAGCGTCGGATCGTCCTCGCCCCTGTTCGGGTCGATCAGGAGGCGCGAGAAGCAGCCGAGCACTGCCGGCACGCCCAGCCTCGCCGCGAGCTTGCGGGTCAGTCCCTCGATGCCGATGTCAAAGGCGATGTGGCGCCGGAACGCGCTGTCCGGCAGGCCAAGGCTTTCATATTCGGGCGGAAGACGGTTCATCGCGTGATCGGCGAGCAGCACCATGGAGGCGTCATAATCGCCTTCTACGATTTCGAACGGTACGAAGTCTGGCATGGCGGTTCCGGGTCGCGGCACGGTGCTTCAAGTAGGGTCAGGTTGATCGCACGCAGGCGCCGAACGCGCAAGCACGGTCTCGCCACGCCGGGTTTCGGGCCGCTATAATCGATTAGAGTTGCGTTGACTTTCCACCCCCGAAGGGCGAGAAAGTGCTTCGCGAATAACCATGGGGTTCCATCGGAAGCCGTGTCGAAATCATCCCGCCTATCCCGCTCCCTGCCGCTGCGCTACATCCCCGCGGCCGCATTCCTCGCCTCGCTATGTGTCCCGCTCTTCGCCGCAGGTGCCGCCAGAGCGGATTTCCGCGTCTGCAACGGCACGCAGAACCTCGTCGGCGTCGCAATCGGCTACCGGGCCGAGGAAGGGTGGACGACGGAAGGCTGGTGGCAGGTTCCGGCCTCGACCTGCGCAACGCTGATCGAAGGCGAGCTGCAGTCCCGATACTACTATCTCTATGCGGAGGACGCCGCACGCGGCGGTCGCTGGACCGGCGAAGTCAACATGTGCGTCGCCGAGAACGAGTTCAAGATCGTCGGCGTCCAGGACTGTTTCGCCCGCGGATACCAGCGCATGGGATTCAAGGAATACGATACCGGGCGTCAGGGAAGCTGGATGGTGCAGCTTTCGGACGCAGCAAGCACGCAGGAAGGCCAGAATTGATGAAGCGTAACCGCAAAGTGAAAATCCTTGCGACCCTGGGGCCTGCGTCATCCGAGGAAGACACGATCCAGAAGTTGCATGAAGCGGGCGCTGACCTCTTCCGCATCAACATGAGCCACGCAAGCCACGAGACGATGCGCATGCTGATCGAGCGCATCCGCTCCGTCGAGGCGCGTTGCGGCCGGCCGATCGGCATTCTCGCCGACCTCCAGGGCCCGAAGCTGCGGGTCGGCAAGTTTGCCGAGACCAAGGTGACGCTGGAGCCGGGGCAGACGTTCACGCTCGACGACCGCGATGAGCCGGGCGATTCAAGCCGCGTCTTCCTTCCGCATCCGGAAATCCTGTCGGCGGTCAAGCCGGGCGACCGGCTGCTGATCGACGACGGCAAGCTGATGCTGCGCGCCGAGAAGACCGACGGGAAGAAGATCGTCTGCACCGTCGTTTCCGGCAACAAGATTTCCGACCGCAAGGGGATCAGCCTGCCCGACACGCTGCTGCCGGTCGGGGTGCTGACGGACAAGGACCGCGCCGATCTCGACGCTGTGCTGGCGACGGGCGAGGTGGACTGGGTGGCGCTCTCCTTCGTGCAGCGGCCGGAAGACCTCGCGGAAGTGCGCAAGATCGCCCGCGGCCGCGTCGGCCTGATGTCGAAGATCGAGAAGCCGCAGGCGATCGAGCGGATCGACGAGATCATCGAACTTTCCGACGCGCTGATGGTCGCGCGCGGTGACCTTGGCGTGGAAATGCCGCTCGAGGCCGTTCCCGGCCTGCAGAAGCAGTTGACCCGGGCCTGCCGCCGCGCCGGAAAGCCGGTGGTGGTCGCCACGCAGATGCTCGAATCGATGATCAGTTCGCCGGTCCCGACGCGCGCGGAAGTGTCCGACGTCGCAACGGCCGTCTTCGAAGGCGCCGACGCCGTGATGCTCTCGGCGGAATCCGCATCCGGCGACTATCCGGTGGAAGCGGTCACGACCATGGCTTCGGTCGCGAGCACGGTCGAGCAGGATCCGTACTATTCCAACATCATCTACGCCCAGCGCCCGACGCCGGAAGCGACGGGGGCGGACGCCATCTCGCTTGCCGCCCGGCAGATCGCCGAGACGCTGAGGCTGTCGGCCATCGTCACCTACACGTCTTCGGGCAATACGGGCCTGCGCGCGTCACGCGAACGGCCGCAGGTGCCGATCATCGCGCTCTCGCCGATCGTCCAGACGGCGCGCCGGCTCTCGGTCTGCTGGGGTCTCCACTGCGTCGTCTCGCATGACGCCGAGGATCTCGACGACATGGTCAACCGGGCCTGTCGGATCGTCGTGTCGGAAGGCTTCGGCATGCCGGGCGACCGCATCATCATCTCGGCCGGGGTGCCGCTCGGCACGCCGGGCGCCACCAACATGCTGCGCATCGCCTATATCGGCGCGGACGGCCAGAGCGGCATCTGACATCGGGTCAGGTGTCGGAGGCGCTCAGAGGGTCGCGATGCGGCCCTCGGCGGCGCGCGCGATCGCCTCGAGATCGCGGTCCAGACCCGCAAGCTTCTCGATCGCCGCGACGACGACGTCCGGGACGACATAGTCCGGCTTGTGGCCGAGATTGTCGATCCGGACGAGTTCGGCCTGGCCGATGTCGCGCCTCAGCCCCGCCGAGTGAATTTCCTCCGAGACGATCGCATCGCGGTTGCCGGTGATCACCACCGTCGGCGCGGTGATCGCGCCGTAGCGGGGCGAGACCTTCTTCAGGTAGGCATTCAGGTTGGCGACGTCGATCGCATTGTCGCGGAAGTTGCGGGGGCGAAGGACGAGGGCCGGCGCGCCCTCGGTGACGTACTTTTCCGGACGCGGGTTCGGGTGGAAGACGGCGCGGGTCGCGCCCTCGATGCGCGCCAGTCCGGCCGGAAGCGCGACGAGACGGCTGAACAGCCAGCCGAGGCCGGGCATCCTCGCCAGATCGTAATACCAGTCGACGCCGCCGGGCCAGGGATGGGTGGCGGGCGCCAGGAACAGCAGTCCGGCCGTCCGTTCCGGGTGCTCCAGCGCAAAGGTCGCGGCGATCGCGCCCCCGAAGGAATGCCCGACGATGATTGCCTTGCCGATGCCGCGCAGTTCCATCAGCCGTGCGATGGCATCGGCCTGGCCGTCAGGCCAGCCGTTCCGTCCGCTGCCGCGTTCCGAATAGCCGTGGCCCGGGCGGTCGACGAAGAGGAGGTCGGCGCGGCCTTCGAGCCTGCCGCGGAAGGCGGTTTCCTGATCGCGCAAATTGCCGCTTGCCCCGTGGATGAAGACGATCGGCGGAAGGTCCGCGTCGTCTCCTGCGGGCACGAAGAGCGAGTTCATACGAAAGCCGCCGACGTCGATCAGCTCGCCGTGATTGGGAAAGGCGTGCTCGATGGCGCGGGCCTTCCAGGCGGTGAAGCCGAATGCGGCCGCGAGCAGCCCGAGAATGGTGAAGGGGGTGATCATCGGACCGTCGGAGGTCTCAGGTGCGGCTGCCCGCAAGCTTCTCCTGAAGCTTGATCGCCGCCTCCTGTGCGTCCCTGTCGGCCGGGTAGACCTCCAGGTATCGCTCCCATGCCTTCAGGGCGAGTTCGTCCTGGCCGTTGCCCTCCAGGATGCCGGCGAGCCCCGAGAGTGCACCGAAGTGGCGCGGTTCGCGGATCAGGACCTGGTTGATGTCCGCCATCGCCTTGCGGCGGTCGCCCATGGTGAAATGGAGGCCGGCGCGGCGGTTCCAGGCTTCCCCGAAATCGGGCTTGAGGATGGTGATCTGATCGAGGAAATCGAGCGCGGCGGCGTTGCGCTTCTCGCTTGCGGCCTTCCATGCCCACTGCATCAGCAGGTTCACTGTGGCGCTGCCCGAATCCTCCCATTCGACGAGGATCTGGCTGGCGATGCCGCGTGCCTTGTCCGGATCGCGCTCGCGCTTCAGCGAATCGTAGAGGGTGGAAAGCCGTGCGGCCGGAGCATCCTGCACGACCGCTGCCGCCCGCGGGTCCGGCGGCTGCGCCCACGCCGACGAGCCGGCGGCGAGGGTGGAGGCGATAAGCAGGCTGAAACGAAAACGGCGCATGCGGAAATATGTAATCCGCATGCGCCGAAGGTCAAACCCGAATGAGCCTGCGCTCAACAAATTGAACGGCGCCGGGAAACCCGAGGCCGCAATGCGATCAGCCCTGGCGGGCCTTGAAGCGCGGGTTCTGCTTGTTGATGATGTATACGCGGCCCTTGCGGCGAACCAGACGGTTGTCGCGATGGCGGGCCTTCAGCGCTTTCAGCGAATTCTTGATCTTCATTGCTCTTGTCCGCAGGTTTACGAGCGTTTGGGCCCGCTTGTCATTACAATCAAAAGCGCGCCGCTTTTTCCCGAGAAGAAGGGCGCGCTCAAGGTTGGCGTGCAGATACCCCGACGCTCGGCGTCTGTCAACCATTTCGCTCGTTTTTGGGCCCGGTGAGCTGCGTCACGTGGCCCATCTTGCGGCCGGGGCGGGATTCCGTCTTGCCGTAAAGGTGCACGAGGACGTCCTTCCTCGCGAGCCATTCCGGAACGTCGCGGATATCGTCGCCGATCAGGTTGGTCATCACGCAGTCGGAGTGGCGCGCGGTATCGCCGAGCGGCAGGCCGGCGACGGCGCGGATGTGCTGCTCGAACTGCGAGACGACGCAGGCCGCCTCGGTCCAGTGGCCGGTATTGTGGACGCGCGGGGCGATCTCGTTGGCCACGAGGCCGCCGTCCGGCATGACGAAGAACTCGATGCCGATGACGCCGACATAGTCGAGCGCCTCCAGGAGCTTGCGCGCTGCTTCGGCAGCCTGGGCAGCGGTCGAATCCGAGATTCGGGCCGGCAGGGTCGAGGTGTGAAGTATGCCGTTCAGATGAACGTTTTCGGCCGGATCGTAGCAGGTGACGGTTCCGTCCAGGCCGCGTGCGGCGATGATGGAGATCTCTCGCTCGAACTCCACCAGGCTTTCGAGAATCAGCGGCACCCGGCCAAGCGAATCGAACGTGCCGGCGGGATCGTGCTGCGGATCGCGGAAGAGCCTCTGGCCCTTGCCGTCGTAGCCGAGGCGGCGGG
>JAEZHO010000457.1 GCA_023416545.1 Pseudomonadota bacterium | reverse complement strand
GCGTTGCATTGCGCCGTCAAGGGATTATATAACGATCGATGCAGAAATTATCTGAAACCCCGAAGCCGGCGCCGCGCCGCCCTGGTCGCCCGCGCGCGTTCGACCGGCAACGCGCGCTCGCCACGGCGATGCGGTTGTTCTGGGAGAAGGGTTATGAGGCGACCTCGATCTCCGACCTCACCGAGGCGCTGGGGATCGGGGCGACCAGCCTCTACGCCGCCTTCGGCTCCAAGGACGCGCTCTACACCGAGGCGCTCAGCCATTATTGCGAGACGAACGGGGCGCTTGCCTGGGGCCGCTTCTCCAGTGCGGCCACCACCCGCGAAGCCATATCGGCCTTCCTGGAAGATTCAGCTGCGGCGCTGACCGGCGCGGTCGCCGACATCCCGCGCGGCTGCATGGTGACGCTCGCCTCGGTCGGAAGCGAGGGGCACGAGACGCTCGGGGAGCTGGTGCGAAATGCGCGCGCGGAGACGCTTGAGAGGCTGATGACGCGCCTGCGTCGCGGTGTGGAGGAGGGCGATATCCCGAGATCGACCGACCTGCATGCGCTGGCCCGTTTCGTGCAGACGGTGCAGAACGGGATGTCGATCCTCGCCCGCGACGGCGCCACGACCGCCGAACTGGAGGAGGTGGCGAAACTCGCCATGCAGGGATGGGACGCCCGCCTGAACCAGGCCAAGGCTACCGGCGAGTGACGATGCCGCATTTCGAGACCTGCCGCTGACGGCAGCGATAATCGCTTTAGGCGAAGAAAAATAGATATGGGCCGGACCCTCGTGCTCGAAACGGGACCCGGCAACGTCCTTTGGACCTTGGGGGGTGAGCGGGGACCCAGGTGTCGAGCGGCCTCCTTATCCTTTCTTTATTCCCCTCGCGCGTCTTCCCAATCGAAGCCTGACCTGAAGTCCCCTTAATCCTGTGGCGTATCAACAGGAGAAACGGACATGTCCGACTTCATCTTCCTCGCGCTCGGCGGCGGCACGCTTCTCGTGCTTGCGTTTTACGCCCGCGCGCTCGATCGCTTGTGAGGCGCAGAAATGCTTGAACCTCTCTTCGGTCTCCTCGTCGCCATCGCCCTCGGCATCTACCTCGTCGTGACGCTCCTGCGTCCCGAGCGCTTCTGATCGGGAGCAGATCCATGACCCTTGTCGGATGGCTGCAGATCAGCCTCCTTTTTCTCGCAGTTCTCTTGGTCGTCAAACCGCTCGGCCTCTACATGGCGCGGGTGTTTTCCGGCGACCGGACCTTTCTTTCGCCCGTTCTCGGCCCCCTGGAACGCGGGCTCTACCGTGCTGGCGGTATCAATCCGGAAAAGGAACAGGGCTGGCTCGGCTACACATTCGCCATGCTTGCCTTCTCGCTCGCCGGCTTCATCGCGCTCTATGCCATGCTGCGGCTGCAAGCCTATCTTCCGCTGAACCCGCAGGGCTTTCCGGGAATGGCGCCGGATCTTGCGTTCAACACCGCGGTCTCCTTCGTCACAAACACCAACTGGCAGAACTACGGGGGCGAAACCACGCTCAGCCATTTCTCCCAGATGGCAGGGCTGACCGTGCAGAACTTCCTGTCGGCGGCCACCGGCATGGCGCTTGCGATCGCGGTCACCCGCGCGCTCGCCCGTTCCAAGGTATCGACGCTCGGTAATTTCTGGGTCGATATGATGAGAGCCACCCTCTACGTGCTCCTGCCGCTCGCCATCGTCGTTGCACTCGCCTTCGTGGCGATGGGCCTCCCGCAGACACTCGACGCCGCGGTCACCGCGAAGACGCTCGAAGGCACGGACCAGGTGATCTCGCTCGGACCCGTCGCCTCCCAGGAGGCGATCAAGCAACTCGGCACCAATGGCGGCGGCTTCTTCAACGTCAACGCCGCCCATCCGTTCGAAAATCCCACCGCCTGGTCCAACTATCTCAATATCTTCGCCATGCTGTCGATCTCGGCGGCGATGGTCTACACCTTCGGCCAGATGGTCGGGAACCGGCGCCAGGGCTGGGCGCTGATCTCGGCCATGGCCATCCTGCTTCTTGCCGGGGTCACCGTTACCTACTGGGCTGAGGCCCAGGGCAATACGATCCTGACGGCCATCGGTGTCGACCCCCTGCCTGGCAACATGGAAGGCAAGGAGGTTCGCTTCGGCCAGGCCATGACGGCACTCTATGCCGCCGTCACCACCGGTCTGTCTGATGGCGGCGTCAACGGCATGCATGGCTCCTTCACCGGCCTCGGCGGCCTTGTGCCGATGTTCCTGATCCAGCTCGGCGAAGTGCTGCCGGGCGGCGTCGGCTCGGGCCTTTACGGCATGCTGGTCTTCGCCCTCCTTGCCGTCTTCGTCGCCGGCCTGATGGTCGGGCGCACGCCGGAATTCCTCGGCAAGAAGATCGAGGGGCGCGAGATGAAGTTCGCCATGCTCGCGGTGCTGATCCTGCCGCTCGTCATCCTCGGCTTCACCGCCGTCTCGGCCATGCTGCCCTTCGCGGTGGCAAGCGTCGGGACATCGGGACCGCACGGCCTGTCGGAAATCCTCTATGCCTATACCTCGGCGGCCGGCAACAATGGCTCGGCCTTCGGCGGGCTGACCGGCAACACCGCCTGGTACAACACGACGCTCGGCATCGCGATGCTGCTCGGCCGGTTCGCCTATGTCGTGCCGGTCATGGCGATTGCCGGATCGCTTGCCGCCAAGGTGAAGGTTCCCGCCTCCGCCGGCACCTTCCCGACAGACGGCCCGCTCTTCGTCGTGCTCCTGATCGGCATCATCCTCATTCTCGGCGGCCTGCAGTTCCTGCCCGCGCTGGTGCTCGGCCCCGTCGTCGAACACTTCGCCATGCTCGCCGGCCAGACCTTCTGAAGGAACCATCATGTCAAAAGACCAAACAGCTCCCGGTCTTCTCGATCCGTCGATCCTGTTTCCGGCGATGCGGGATGCCGTCGTCAAGCTTGATCCGCGCAGGCTCCTGCGCAACCCGGTCATCTTCGTGACCGAAGTCGTCGCCGCCATGGTGACGATACTCTTCCTCCGCGACCTCGCCGCAAATCCGCAAGAGGCGGGGTTCTCCGGCCAGATTGCCGCCTGGCTCTGGTTCACGGTCCTCTTCGCCACCTTCGCCGAGGCGGTTGCAGAGGGTCGCGGCCGTGCCCAGGCCGACAGCCTGAAGACGACCAAGTCCGAACTGGTCGCCCGCAGGCTGGATGCCGACGGCAAGACCGGGACGATCCCCGCCTCCGGTCTCAAGGTGGGCGATGTCGTGCTTGTCGCGGCCGGCGAACTCATCCCCGGCGACGGCGAGGTGATCGAAGGCGTAGCCTCGGTCAATGAGAGCGCCATCACCGGCGAGTCCGCGCCCGTCATCCGAGAATCCGGCGGCGATCGGTCGGCGGTCACGGGCGGAACCCAGGTGCTCTCCGACGAGATCAAGGTGAGGATAACGGTAAGGCCCGGCTCCGCCTTCGTGGACCGCATGATCGCGCTGATCGAGGGCGCCCAGCGGCAGAAGACGCCGAACGAGATCGCGCTCTCCATCCTGCTCTCGGGCCTGACGCTGGTCTTCCTCTTCGTCTGCGTCGCGATCTGGGGGCTCGCCGGTTATTCCGGCACCGTGCTCTCGGTCACGGTGCTGGCGGCACTGCTGGTCACGCTGATCCCGACCACGATCGGCGGCCTCCTCTCGGCAATCGGCATTGCCGGCATGGACCGCCTGGTGCGCTTCAAGGTGATCGCCACGTCCGGCCGCGCGGTGGAGGCCGCCGGGGACGTCGATACGCTCCTCCTCGACAAGACCGGCACCATCACCTTCGGCAACCGCATGGCAAGCGACTTCATCGCGGCACCGGGCGTCACCCCGACCGAACTCGCCGACGCGGCCCTTCTTGCCTCGCTTTCCGACGAGACGCCCGAGGGACGCTCGGTGGTGGCGCTGGCGACAGGTGAGTTCGGGGTTCCCATGCCGAAGGTCGACTTCGATTCGGTCATCGGCTTTACCGCCGAAACGCGGCTCTCGGGCGTCGACATCGGTCCGCGCCGCCTGCGCAAGGGCGCCGTCGATGCGGTGCTGAAATTCGCCGGCATCACCGAAGAGGACGCGCCAATCGAGTTTCGCCGGGCCGTCGACCAGGTCGCCCGCACGGGCGGTACGCCGCTTGCCGTCGCGGATGGGGAACGGCTCCTCGGCGTCATCCATCTCAAGGATGTCGTCAAGGCCGGCATCAAGGAGCGTTTCGGAGCGCTCCGCGCCATGGGCATCCGCACCGTCATGGTGACCGGCGACAATCCGGTGACCGCGGCCGCCATCGCTTCGGAGGCAGGCGTCGACGATTTTCTCGCCCAGGCGACCCCCGAGGACAAGCTCGCCTATATCCGCCGCGAGCAGCAGGGCGGCCGCCTGATCGCCATGTGCGGCGACGGTACCAATGACGCGCCAGCGCTCGCCCAGGCCGATGTCGGGGTTGCCATGCAGACCGGCACGCAGGCCGCCCGCGAAGCGGCCAACATGGTGGATCTGGATTCGAGCCCGACCAAGCTCATCGAGATCGTCGAGATCGGCAAGC
>JAEZHO010000434.1 GCA_023416545.1 Pseudomonadota bacterium | reverse complement strand
GCCAGGACCTCTCCCTTCTCCACGGAGAGGGAGACGCCATCGACGGCCCGAAACCAGCCGGATGCGGTCTCGAATTCAACGGTGAGGTTGTCGATTTGCAGCAGCGCCATGATCAGGACCTCTTCAGTTTGGGGTCGAGCGCATCGCGCAGTCCGTCACCCATAAGGTTGATCGCAAGAACCGTGATGAGGATCGCGAGGCCCGGGAAGGTCACCACCCACCAGGCACGCAGGATGAATTCGCGCGCTTCCGCGAGCATGGTGCCCCATTCCGGCGCAGGCGGCTGTGCGCCCATGCCGAGGAAGCCGAGAGCTGCGGCGTCGAGGATGGCGTTGGAGAAGGAGAGCGTCGCCTGGACGATGAGCGGCGCGGTGCAGTTCGGCAGGATGGTGCGGAACATCAGACGCAGCGGACCGGCGCCGGCGAGACGCGACGCGGTGACGTAGTCACGCGTCTTTTCGGTCATGACGGCCGCACGCGTCAGGCGCACGAAATGCGGCTGAATAACGAGCGCAATGGCGATCATGCCGTTGATCAGGCCAGGACCCAGGATCGCGACCAGCACGAGTGCCAGAAGCAGCGACGGAAAGGCCAGGATGATGTCCATCAATCGCATGATCGCGGTGTCGATCCAGCCGCGGTAGTAACCGGCGATGAGGCCGATCAGGATGCCGCTGGTGAGTGACAGCGTGGTCACGAAAACGCCGATGAACAGCGAGTACTGCGAGCCGTAGATCAGGCGCGAAAGGATATCCCGGCCGACTGGGTCGGTGCCGAGAAGGTAGCTCATGTTACCTCCCTCCAGCCAGGCTGGGGGAAGCAGGATGGCGTCGCGATATTGCTGGAACGGCGAATGCGGGGCGATCACCGGCGCGAAGATGGCGACCAGCACGAGCGCAACGAAGACGACGAGGCCGGCGACGGCGCCGCGGTTTTCGGAAAAGTAGAACCAGAATTCCTTGAACATCTGGCGACGCAGCGCCGCGCTCGAGAGGACTTCCGGCGAGTTTTCGATATCGGTGAGGGTATCGGCCATGGGGATTTCTCCTTCTAGTGCCGGATACGAGGGTTGATCAGGCCGTAGAGCAGATCAACGATCAGATTGACGAACATGATGACGGCGGCGATCAGCAGCAGGCCACCCTGGATGACAGGGTAGTCGCGCCGGAAGACGCTATCGACCATCCACTTGCCAATTCCAGGCCAGGAAAAGATCGTCTCCGTCAGGATGGCGCCTGCCAGCATGACGCCGATCTGCAGGCCGATCGTCGTGATGACGGGGATCATCGCATTGCGCAGTGCATGGATCCCGACGACACGGAATGGCGACAGACCCTTGGCGCGGGCCGTGCGGACGTAGTCCTCCGAGAGCACTTCGAGCATTGCCGAGCGGGTCTGGCGGGCGATGACGGCGAGCGGGATGGTCGCCAGCACGATCGAGGGAAGCGCCAGATGGCTGACCGCCGACATGAAGGCGCCCTTCTGACCGGACAGCAGCGAGTCGATCAGCATGAAGCCGGTGACCTGCGGGAAGAAGTACATCAGCGAGATGCGGCCCGAGACCGGCGTCCATTGTAGGGTGCCGGAGAACAGGATGATCAGCAGAAGGCCCCACCAGAAAATCGGCATGGAATAGCCGATGAGGGCGACGCCCATCAGCGAATGGTCGAAGAACGAGCCACGCTTGATGGCGGCGATGACGCCCGCCGGAATTCCGATGATGATGGCGAGAAAGATCGCGCAGAGCGACAGTTCGACCGTGGCCGGGAAAAGCGCCAGGAACTGGTCGAGAATAGGCGTCTTCGAGACGATCGAATATCCGAAGTCACCCGTGACGATGCCGCCGAGATAATCGAAATACTGTACGATCAGCGGGCGGTCGAGCCCGAGCTGGGCGCTGATCTGCGCATGTCGCTCCGGAGACATGACGCGCTCGCCGGAAAGGAGCGCGACAGGATCGCCCGGCAGAAGCCGGATGAACGAGAACGAGATGATCGAGACCCCGATAAACGTCGGGATCAGAACGGCGAAGCGCCGCAGGAGAAAGCCGAACATAGGAAACCTTCTGTGTCTTGAACCGCGGCAGGTGTTGGACCCCGCTCGTGGCGCTTGAAGTGGTTTCACTTCATTTTTTATTTTTTCTGGCGCTCATAAAGCAAATGCCGCGGGAAACGCAACGCATCCCGCGGCAGATTCATCAATTACGCGCGATTACTCGGCAATATCGACGTTTTCGAAGGTGAAGTCGCCAAGCGGGCTCTGGACGAAGCCGGTCACTTCCTTGCGCATCGGAACGATCGACAGGGAGTGATCCAGGGTCGCCCAGGGCGCTTCGCGCTTGAAGACGACCTGAGCCTCCTCGTAGAGCTTGGTGCGCTCGGCGGGATCGGAGGTTTCCTTGGCCTTCTTCACCAGGGCGTCGAACTCCTCGTTGCACCACTGGGCACGATTGTTGCCGCCGACGGCGTTGCAGCCGAGCAGCGTGTCGAGGAAGTTGTCCGGGTCGCCATTGTCACCGGTCCAGCCGAGGATAACCGCGCCGTCGCGGTCCTTTGCCTTGGAGCGGTCAAGGTATTCGGCCCACTCATAGGAAACGATTTCGGCGTTGACGCCGATCTTGGCGAGGTCGTCCTGGATGATTTCAGCGGCGCGACGTGCGTTGAGCATGTAGGGGCGCGAAACAGGCATTGCCCAGATCTTCATCGAAAGGTTCTCGACGCCGGCGTCCTGCAGCATCTTCTTTGCTGCTTCGAGATCGTAGGTATCGTCTTCGATGGCGTCGTTATAGGACCACATGGTCGGCGGGATCGGGTTCTTGGCGGGGGTCGCCATGCCCTGGAAGACGGCATCGACGATAGCCTGCTTGTTGATCGCCTTGTTCAGCGCCTTGCGGACTTCGGGCTTGTCGAACGGAGCCTGCGTGGTGTTGTAGGCGAGGTAAGCGACGTTGAGGCCTTCCTGCTCGAGGACCGTCAGGTTCTCGTCGGCGCGCATCGACTCAACGTCGGCGGCATTCGGGAACGGCATCAGGTGGCATTCGCCGGCCTTGAGCTTCTGGTAGCGGACGGCGGCGTCGGTGGTGATTGCGAAGACCAGATCGTCGATCTTCGGCGCACCGCCCCAGTAGTCGGGGTTCTTCTTGTAGCGGATGACCGCGTCCTGCTGGTAGCCGACGAAGGAGAACGGACCGGTGCCGACCGGCATCTGGTTCAGCTGTTCCTTCTTGCCTTCGGCTTCAAGCTTGTCGGCATATTCCTTGGAAACGATCGAGGCGAACGGCATTGCCAGATTCGCGAGGAACGGTGCTTCGGGACGATTGAGGGTGATCTTCACCGTCATGTCGTCGACCTTTTCGATCGACTTGATCAGCTCGGGGAAGCCCATGCCGGCTGCATATTCCCAGGACGTGCCGGGAACGTACTGGTTCCAGGGATGCTCCGGGTTGATCTGGCGCTCGAGCGAGAAGACGACGTCGTCGGCATTCATGTCGCGGGTGGGCGTGAAGAACTCGGTCGTGTGGAACTTGACGCCCGGACGCAGCTTGAAGGTGTAGACGGTACCGTCGTCGCTGACTTCGTAGCTCTCTGCGAGACCGGGCTGAGCCTCGGTCGTGCCGGGCTTGAATTCCATCAGGCGGCTGTAGATCGGGTGCGCCGAGGCATCGAATGTCGTGCCGGCGGTATACATGCCGGGGTCGAAGCCTTCCGGCGAGCCTTCCGAGCAGTAGACGAAGGTCTTGGCGCTGGCGGCGCTGGCAAAGAACGTTGCCGACAGCAGGGCTGCCGCGATTGCAATCGTACGTTTCATCGGGATTCTCCGAGTTCTGGTGACCGGCCTTGGCCGGGTTCGATTGAGATATTGTGGTCGTGCGTCTTCGCGCATCTTTTCAGTTCTTGTCACACCTCCTGGCGAACGGCTCGAGCCATTCGACAATCAAGCTTTACCCCTTGGAACCGCCACCGCATTTGCGGCCCTGGTTCCTACGTCCGGCCGATATCCTCCGGCACTCATCTGGTCAAACTCGAGGATTATTATCCCTCGATTGGGCCGCAGAGAGCCAAGTTGTACCCAATTCGGGCAACTTCTTGGTGAATTACGGCCGGTCCGTGGCGCGGGAGCATAGCGAATAAGACGTGCTTGTCGAGATGGTTTAAACTTGTGGTAAAGCTGGCGCGCGGGAAGCAACTCGCTTGGCACGACAGGCGTTTGCACGCCTTTGGAAATCTCGTTAGGTTCGGCCCCGTGTGCGTTGCAACAGGGCGTTGGAGATGACTGAAGCCAAAGGCAATCATCCGGAAGTCTGGGACTTCGTCGATACGAGAAGACAGCAGTTCATCGAGCTCAGCGATAGGGTCTGGGCAACACCCGAGACCTGCTACATGGAGACGCAGTCGGCTGCGGCCCATCGCGAAATGCTCGAAGCGCAGGGCTTCCGGGTCACGGATGAGGTCGCCGGCATACCCACGGCTATGATCGGCGAGGCAGGAGAAGGCGGCCCGGTCATCGCGTTTCTCGGCGAATACGATGCCCTGGCCGGTCTCAGCCAGAAGGCGGGCGTCACCTCCCAGGATCCCCTGGTTGCCGGTGGGAACGGTCACGGCTGCGGCCATAACCTGCTGGGTTCCGGTTCGCTGCTGGCGGCTGCGGCGGTTAAGGACTGGCTGGAGCGCACAGGCACCCCCGGACGGGTCCGCTACTATGGCTGTCCCGCCGAAGAGGGTGGCGCCGCAAAAGCGTTTATGGTTCGCTCCGGCGCATTCGATGACGTCGACATCGCCATCAGCTGGCACCCCAGCAATTTCGCGGGCGTGCAGAGGGAAACTTCGCTCGCAAACTGCCGGATAGACTTCGAATTCTTCGGTCGCGCCGCCCATGCCGCGGCGGTACCCGAGCTCGGTCGCAGCGCCCTCGACGCCGTGGAGCTGATGAATGTCGGCATCAACTACATGCGTGAGCACATGCCGTCCGACTACCGGATCCATTACGCCATCCTGGACGCGGGCGGCATCTCTCCCAATGTCGTCCAGGCCTACGCCAAGGTCCGCTATGTGGTGCGGGCGACGGAACTCGGCGGCCTGCTCGCCCTCATCGAGCGAGTGAAAAAGGTTGCCGAAGGGGCGGCACTCATGACCGAGACGAGGATGCAGAGCACCATCCTTTCCGGCGTTTCCAACGTCATCGTCAACACGCCGCTGATGGACGCGATGCAGGGTATCTGGGAAGGCCTGGGCGCCCCGGAGTTCGACGCGGACGACATCCGGTTTGCGAACGAGATCCGCGCCACGCTGACGGCCGGGGATATTGCCGCCAGCTGGGCGCAGGAGCGGCTCGAGGAGCGAGACATCCCGCTCGCCGATTTCATTCTCCCGGCCCATGGCGAGGTCCGGCAGATGGGCGGCTCGACGGATGTGGGTGATGTGAGCTGGGTCGTGCCCACGGTCCAGGCCTACGGGCCGACACTTGCCGTCGGGACCCAATTGCACACATGGCAGGTCGTGGCCCAGGGAAAGAGCCCGCTGGCCTACAAAGGCATGGTCGCGGCCGCAAAGGTGATGGCGGCGACGGGCGTCGCGGCGTTGTCGCGACCGGAATTGCGGGAGGCGGCCTGGGCTGACCTGAGGCGTCGACGTAAAGGACAGGACTATACCAGTCCCATCCCGGCGGAAGCCGAGCCCCCCGTTGCGGCGATGGCGGCGAAATAAGCCCTGGCGCTTTGTTGCCGCTTTCGATTGCTGACGGCGGGCGGGCTTCGCGATAAGACATGGTCACCGATTTTGTGAAGGAGATCATCGTGACCGTTCAGCCGAATTCCGTCGAGGCCCGCGACCAGGCCTACCAGCTGCATTCCTACACCAATGCCCGGGCCCTGGAACGGGACGGGGCGCTCGTCATCGATCGGGGCGAGGGTGTCTACGTGTTCGACAATAACGGCAAGCGGTATATCGAAGCGATGTCGGGCCTCTGGAGCGTGGCTGTCGGTTTCGGGGAACGGCGACTGGTGGATGCCGCCGCGCGGCAGATGTCGATCCTGCCCTATTATCACACCTTCACGGGCCGGACGCATGGGCCTTCCGTTGACCTGGCGGAGAAGCTGATCCAGATGGCCCCGGTCCCGATGTCAAAGGTCTACTTCACCAACTCCGGCTCGGAAGCGAACGACACGGCGATCAAAATGGTGTGGTACCGATCGAATGCACTGGGCAAGCCTGAGAAGAAGAAGATCATCTCCCGGGTGAAGGGCTATCACGGCGTCACGATCGCCAGTGCGAGCCTGACCGGCCTGCCCAACAATCACCGGTCCTTCGACCTGCCGCTCGCAAACATATTCCACACCACCTGCCCGCATTACCGCGTGTTCGCCAATGAGGGCGAGACAGAGCAGGAATTCGTAGCGCGTTGCGCGAAGGACCTCGAAGACCTCATCCTGAAGGAAGGTCCGGAAACCGTGGCGGCATTCATCGGCGAGCCGGTGATGGGCGCCGGCGGCGTGATCGTCCCGCCTGCGGGCTATTGGGAGGCGATCCAGACCGTCCTCAGGAAATACGACATCCTACTGATCGCAGACGAAGTGATCTGCGGTTTCGGACGAACCGGCGAGATGTTCGGCACGACCACCTATGGCATGCAGCCGGACATCATGACCCTCTCCAAGCAGCTGTCGTCGTCCTACCAGCCGATTTCCGCGCTGCTGATCAACGAGCGGGTCTATGGTCCCCTGGCCGACGAGTCGGAGAAGATCGGGACCTTCGGCCACGGCTTCACTGCCAGCGGCCACCCCGTGGCAGCTGCAGTCGCCCTTGAAAACCTCGCGATCATCGAAGAACGCGATCTGGTCGGCAATGCCCGCGAGCTCAGCCCGACCTTCCTCAAGCGGCTGAAGGACCTCGAAG
>JAEZHO010000392.1 GCA_023416545.1 Pseudomonadota bacterium | reverse complement strand
GAATGACCCCGGCCGCGCCGTTCGTCGGCGCCGTCACCACCCGTCCGCCGGCGGCGTTCTCCTCGTTGACCGCCATGGCGTAGACGCTCAGCCAGTCGTTCGCCAGCAACGGGTTCGAGCGGTTGCTGCGCCATTCCTCGTTGAGCCTGTCATGGATCGCCCTCGCCCTGCGGCGGACGTTGAGGCCGCCCGGCATGACGCCATCGACCTTGAGGCCGCGGTCGATGCAGCCGTTCATCGCCTCCCATATCGCGTCGAGCCCCTGGTCGATGTCGTCGCGGGAACGGGTGACCTCCTCATTGACACGCTTCATCTGGGCGATGCTGAGCCCTGCCCCGCGCGCCATCTGCAGCATTTCCCGGGCCGTAGCGAAGGGGTATGGGACAGCGGGGCCAGACTGCCTGCTACCGGCCGTCCGCATCCGCTGCAACTCGGTATCCGTCACCACGAACCCGCCGCCGATCGAATAGTAGATGCGCTTGACGAGCAGCCTGCCGTCGGCGTCGAAGGCCGAGAAGGTCATGCCGTTGGCATGGCCGGGCAAGGGCTGCTTGCGGTCGAAGACGAGGTCTTCCGCGGGCCGGAATTCATAGGCGGGATGGCGGGGCGGCATCACCCTGCCGGTCCGCTCGACCTCCGCGATGATCCCGTCCATGCGGTCCGGGTCGACGCGCTGCGGCTCCTCGCCCGTCAGGCCGAGGATGACCGCGCGGCCCGTCCCGTGCCCGATGCCGGTATAGGCCAGCGAGCCGTGCAGGCTGACCTTGAGCGAGGCGACATGGGCGGCAGACGGGCGCGGCCACTCATCCGAAAGAAGGAGCTCCAGGAACCGGTTGGCCGCCGACATCGGGCCCATCGTGTGGGAGCTCGACGGACCGATCCCGATCTTGAAGACGTCGAAGACGGAAAGGAACATGCTGCACCTGAATCCTGGACCCTGACCTGAGGCTACGTCGATGTCCGGCTCAGGTATAGCGGCAAGCCGACACCGGCTGCCACCCCAGCGACATCGAAAACGAAAACAGCGTGGTACGGATACCACGCTGCCTCATGAAATTCGCCGGATTCGAAGGGGCGGAAAGTCAGATCGTGCCGAAGAGATAGGCGAGCGCCATCACCCCTGCAAATCCCGCGAGCGCCTTGACGGTGACGCCCCAGCAGGACTTCTGAACCGTATCTTCCATGCTGACTCCACTAGAGCGGACAGATTGAGCCGCGGCGCCTGGGACAGGCCCGCGTTATGGTGAAGCGTATATTAACTCCTGATGGGGCACGCAATTCGAAAAAGTGGCGGAAGCAAGGCAAACTCACAACCCTGCCATTCCGGAATCGCATGCCTTCCGTGGGTTATGCGGCCTTTCTCATAGATTGCCTCGACCGATGACGGCCTTGTTTCAGCCGCAGGCATTAACGCAGGCCCCATCTTGCCCGCGAACGGCAGGTGAAGCATATGTTGGCGACGACGCAGCAAGGATAACGCATGACGATCGCCGACTACCTGGCTCTCGGCCTCTTCCTTCTTCTCTGGCTGGGCTATTCCTGGATTAGTGCGGGATCGGGCACGCGTTATCTTCCCCGCGCCAGCCTCAACCAGGCGATGGCCGAACGCCGCCGCGAGTGGATCTACAACTCGCTTCAGCGCGACCTGAAGATGATCGACACGCAGATCATGGCGGGGCTGCAGAACGGGACGGCCTTTTTTGCCTCGACCTCGATCTTCGCGCTCGGCGGATGCTTTGCGCTCCTCGGCGCGACGGACCAGGTCGACGCCGTGTTCCGTGAACTGCCCTTCGTCGCCTATGGCGGGCGGACCGTCTTCGAACTGAAGGTTGCGGGCCTCGCCGTCATGTTCGGCTTTGCCTTCTTCAAGTTCGGCTGGTCCTATCGGCTCTTCAACTACTGCACCATTCTCTTCGGCGCGCTGCCGATGATGGACGAGACCGCCAGGGATCTGCCGCGGGCGCGGCAGGCCGCGGATCAGGTGGTGCGCATGAACACCATCGCCGCCAAGCACTTCAATTCCGGGCTGAGGACGATTTTCTTGTCGATCGGCTATCTCGGTTGGTTCGTCGGGCCCTATATCTTCATGCTCACCACGGCGTTCGTCATCTTCGTGCTGACGCGACGCCAGTTCTTTTCAGAAGCACGGCGAGCCATCATGGACTCCCAGACGCCATAGCCGCCGCGACGAGAAAGAGCCGCCTTGACCCTCGCCGAGACTGCCTCGCGGTTCAGACCGCGCATAACCCTGATCGACAGCCTGCGGGGCCTCGCCCTGCTCGCCATGGCCTCCTACCACTTCACCTGGGACCTCGAGTTCTTCGGCTATATCGAGCCGGGCACCGCGACCACCGGCTGGTGGAAATTCTATGCGCGATGCATCGCGAGTTCGTTCCTGTTCCTGGCCGGGCTCAGCCTCGTCCTCGCCCACTACCCGACGATCCGCTGGCGCGCCTTCTGGAAGCGCGTTGCAATGGTGGCGGGTGCCGCGGCCGCGATCAGCATCGCGACATTCGTCGTGACACCCAGCGAATGGATCTTCTTCGGCATCCTCCATGCGATCGCGCTCGGAAGCCTGATCGGTCTGGCCTTCCTCAGGCTGCCTCCGCTCATCACCGCCGGGGTGGCCGCGCTGATCGTCCTGGTCTTCGTGATCGACGCTCACCTGTCAGCCTCGGTGCGATCCGGCTTCTTCGATCCGCGGTTCCTCGCCTGGACGGGCCTTGCGGAAACGCCGCCCCGTTCCAACGATTTCGTGCCGCTGTTTCCCTGGATCGCCGCCGTGCTCTTCGGCGTTGCCGGAGGACGGATTGCAATAGCGAGGAACTGGCTGGAGCCGCTGAGCAGGGTCCAGACGCGGCCGAACCTCCTGTCGCTCGCCGGCCGGCACAGCCTGCTGGTCTACCTCGTCCATCAGCCCGTGCTGATCGCGATGGTCTACCTGTTCTCAATCGTCCATCCGCCGGCGGCGATGGACCCGTTGCAGGCCTATGGGGCAAGCTGCGAGCGCGGCTGCACCGCGGAGGGGAATGAACCGGGCCTGTGCGCGCGCTTCTGCGCCTGCACGGCGGATGCCCTTCTTGACCAGTCGCTTCTCGAGCAGCTGCAAAGCGGGCGCATCGACGCGCAGACGGACGAAAGGGTGCAATCGATCGCGCAGGAATGCGCGATGACGAGCCGCTAGATCAGGTGCCGACGCCGATCTCGGCGAGCCGCGTCAGGCAGGCCTCTTCGGCATTGTCGAGTTCCTTGAGCGTCTCGTCGATATCCTTGCGCTTCTGGCGAAGCTCGTCGCGCTTCTCGTCGATGCGCTTCATCATCAGCTTCAATTGGCCGAGCTCGCCGGGCGGCTCCTTGTAGACCTTTATGATCTCGCGGATTTCGGCGATCGTGAACCCGATGCGGCGACCGCGCAGGATTTCCTGCAGGAGACGTCGGTCCGCGGAACGGAAAAGGCGCATACGGCCCCGCCGCTCGGGATGGATCAACCCCTCGTCTTCGTAGAACCGGAGAGTGCGGGTGGAGACGCCGAATTCCCGCGTCAGTTCGGTAATCGAATAATATTTGTTCACGGTCATGTCCTGTTCCTGACCGCGGAAGGTATTTTACTTTTACGTAACAGTCAATTTTTGACGCGTCACGCCATCGCGAACCACCATGTGGCGAGGCCGAGAAAGGCGAAGAAGCCGATCACGTCGGTGACGGCCGTGACGAACACCGCCGACGATACCGCCGGGTCGGCGCCGATCTTGTCCAACACCAGCGGAATCATGATGCCGGCAAGTGCCGCCGCGATCATGTTGATCAGCATCGCCACCGCGATGATCCCGCCGATATTGGCGTCCTGGAACCACAGCCCGGCGACGACGCCGATCAGGATGCCGAAGAGGATACCGTTCAGGAGCCCGACGCCTGCTTCGCGCCGGATGATGCGGGCGGCATTGTGGATGTCGATGCTTCGGGTCGCGAGCGCCCTCACCGTCACGGTCATGGTCTGCGATCCGGCATTGCCGCCCATGCCCGCCACGATCGGCATCAGGACGGCAAGGGCCACGATCTTCTCGATCGTCGCGTCGAATATGCCGATGACCGACGCGGCGAGAAAGGCGGTCACCAGGTTGACCGCCAGCCAGGGAACGCGCGAGCGGGAGGTCTCCGTGAGCGAGTCGGACAGTTCCTCGTCGCCGACGCCGCCGAGGCGCATGAAGTCCTCCTCGGCCTCCTCCTGGATGACGTCCACGACGTCGTCGATGGTCAGCACGCCGACCAGCCGGCCATTGTCGTCCACCACCGCCGCGGACAGAAGGTCGTACTGCTCGAAGATCTGCGCCGCCTCCTCCTGGTCCATCTCGGCCGGGATCGGATAGTTCGTCTCGCGCATGATGGTCTCGATGCGGACCTGGCGCTTGGTGCGCAGGATGCGGTCGAGATCGACGATGCCGAGCAGCTTGAAGGTCGGGTCGATGACGAAGATCTGCGTGAAGGATTCCGGCAGTTCGTCGTCTTCGCGCATGTAGTCGATCGTCTGGCCGACGGTCCAGAACGGCGGCACCGCGACGAACTCGGTCTGCATCCGCCGCCCGGCCGACTGCTCCGGATAGTCGAGGGCACGCCGCAGCCTGACCCGCTCGGTGAACGGCAGCTGCGCGAGGATCTCCTCGCGATCGTCCTTGTCGAGGTCCTCGAGGATATAGACGGCGTCGTCGGAATCGAGCTCGCCGATCGCCGCCGCGATCTGTGCGTTCGGCATCTGCTCGACGATCTCGAGGCGGATTGCCTCGTCGACCTCGGTCAGCGCCGTGAGGTCGAAATCGTCCCCGAGCAGCCGGACCAGGGCGCCGCGCTGTTCGGGCTGGATCGCCTCGAGCAGGTCGCCCAGTTCCGATTCGTGCAGCTTGGCCACGTGCTGGCGCAGAAAGATGATGTCGCGGTCGGCGATCGCGGCGCCCACCATGGCGAGGAAATCGGCGCGCACCGAGCCGTTTTCCGCATATATATCGTGCGCGGGCTCGTCGGCACGGGTTCGGGCGCGGTCTTTGTCCTCGGTATCGATCATTCGCCGCCCCTGCTCACCTGTGGCCCGCCAAGAGAATGGCGGGCAAGACATGGAAGTCAATGATTTGGTGGGTCAGCGGCGATGGCCGCTTGCGCTCCTGCTAGACGAATCGGACCGGTTGGTCCAGCGGGTGGCAGGCGTTTGTACGCCATGTCCGCAGGGCACCAGACCAACCCCGTCGCAAGCGAGGCAAGCATGACCGTTCGCACCATCGTCCGTTTTCCCGATCCCCTGCTGCAGACCGCGTGCGAACCCGTGGAGCGCTTCGACGAGGGCCTGCGAAAACTGGCCGCGGATCTCGTCGAGACGATGCGCGCGGCCCCCGGGGTCGGCATCACCGCGGCCCATGTCCGGGTGATGAAGAGGCTCGTTGTCCTCGAGCTTCCCGACTGGACCAAACCGCGGACATACGTCAACCCGCAGATCCTCGCGACGTCCGCCGACACGATGCGCCACGCCGAAGGCAGTGTCTCCATGCCGGGCTTCGTCGAGGAGGTGGAACGC
>JAEZHO010000191.1 GCA_023416545.1 Pseudomonadota bacterium | reverse complement strand
CCATTTCGTGGTGATCGACCAGGAGCATGCCGCCCTCGACCGGGGGATAACCGACCTCATGATCCTCGCGGCACGGGCGGCCAATATCGCACCGGTGGTCAGGGTTCCGGAATACAATCCGGCCGCCGTCCTGGCAGCGCTCGACAGTGGCGCGATGGGGATCATGGTTCCGCATGTCACCTCCGTGGAGAAGGCGCAGGCGATTGCCAGAAGCTGCCGTTACGCCGGCGGTGGTCGCGGTTTTGCCGGATTGACCCGGGCGAGCAACTGGGGAAGCGTCGGGGGTACGGAGCACATGTTTCTGCAGGACAGCCAGGTTGCCTGCATCGCCATGATCGAGGACCAGGAAGCGGTCGACAGGGCGGGAGATATTGCCCGCGTCGAGGGGGTGGATTGCCTCTTCATCGGACGCGGCGACCTCACGGCATCCTTCGGGGCCGATCCCGATGCCGGCCAGAAGGTCGCGGAAATCAGTACGAGAGTTGCGTCCGCTGCACGAGAGGCAAATGTGCCGCTGATGATGCTCTCCGGGAGCAAGGCCGATCATGAGTTCGTGACAGGGCTCGGTGCAAGCGCCATGCTGGTTTCCAGCGACCACGGATTCATCCGGCAAGCCGCGGGAAAGGCTCTTGCCGATTACAGTGAATAGGCGGTCTGCTGCGTTGGAGGGGAGCGGAAAAAAATGTCGGACAGGATCAAGATCCCCGAAATGCCGGTGCCAGGGGTAAGCGTCGTCACGGGCGGAAGCAGCGGGATCGGCCGAGCGACCGCCGTGCGGCTGGCCGCGCTCGGCGGGACCGTGGTCGTCGGCTACAACAGCCGACTTGATGCGGCCGAGGATGTCGTGCGCGGACTTGCCGGGAACGGCCATGTGGCGATGCGGATTTCGATCGACGATCCGGTGTCGATTTCAGCCGCGGTCGCCGCCGTCACGGAGCGGTTCGGAAAGGTCGATGCGCTCGTCAACAACGGCGGCGCGACCACGCCCGTCCCTGCCGGGGACCTCGATGGCCTGACGGACGAGATCTTCGACCGGACCGTCATGCTCAACCTGCGCGGTCCGTTTGCGATGATCCGGGCCTTCCGCCCGCTGCTCGAGCGCGGGGACACGGCGGCGATCGTCAACATTTCCTCCATTGCGGCGCGGACGGGGATCGGCAGCAGCCTTGCCTATCTCGCGGCGAAGGGCGGGCTGGACTCGCTGACGATCGCTCTCGCCAAGGTGCTGGCACCGAAAATCCGGGTCTTCTCCGTCTCGCCGGCGGGGGTGGACACCGACTTCGTGCCAAACCGGACGCGGGAGCAGCTCGAGAAGGTCGCCGAGAAACTGCCACTCGGACGAGTTACAACTCCGGACGATGTGGCCCGCGCGGTCGTCGCCTGCATCGTCAACCTGACGAGCTCGACAGGTATCATCGTGCCGGTCGACGAAGGCCGGCACCTGTGAGGCGGGCAGGCGCCTTGCCTTCAGGCATGTTCCGCCGGCTCCGTCAGGCGGAATGGCACCGGGAACGCGTTGCGACGACGACTGAAAACTGTACTGTCCTCAAACCCAAGCCTGCGGTCACCCAATGAGCCGAACCATGGAAAAGCTGAAATTCTATATCGACGGTGGCTGGGTTGATCCGGCCGTGGCCGCCGAAACCGGCGTTGTCAATCCGGCCACGGAGGAGGAGTTCGCGAAGATCAGTCTCGGCACGCGCGAGGACGTGGATCGCGCCGTTCGGGCCGCCCGCTCTGCCTTCTGGACCTATAGCGAGACAAGCGTTGCGGAGCGGCTCGAATATCTGGCAAGGATCATTCGCGGGTTCAGGGCCCAACTGCCCGAACTGGCAAGGCTGATGACGCTGGAGATGGGATCGCCCATCACCTTTTCCACCGAGCGCCAGGCTACGGTGGCGTTGTTCCATTTCGAGGAGGCGGCGCGCGTCCTGTCGGCCTATGAATTCGAGCAGAGAATGGGCAGCGGGATCATTCGCCGCGAGCCGATCGGGGTTTGCGGTTTCATCACGCCGTGGAACTGGCCCCTCAACCAGGTTGCCTCCAAGGTCGCGCCCGCACTGGCCGCAGGCTGTACCGTCGTGCTGAAGCCGAGCGAGCTGGCGCCGTTGAGTTCGATGCTGCTCGCCGAGATCATCGACGATGCGGGGCTGCCGTCGGGGGTCTTCAATCTTGTCAACGGCGACGGCCCGGTCGTGGGCGAGGCGATCGCGAGCCATCCCGATATCGACATGGTCTCTTTCACCGGCTCGACCGCTGCCGGCATCAGGGTCGCAAAACTCGCCGCGGATACGGTCAAGCGCGTCGCTCAGGAGCTCGGCGGAAAGTCGGCCAACATCATCCTGCGCGATGCCGATACCGAGGCCTCGGTGACGGCGGGCGTGCAGGCCTGCTACACGAATGCCGGCCAGAACTGCCAGTCGCCCACCCGCATGCTCGTTCACCGGTCACAGCGCGATCTCGCGTTCGAGGCGGCTCGAAAGGCCGTCGCCGGCATCCGGCTGGGGGATCCGCTCGATCCCGGTACCACGATGGGACCACTGGTCAGCCGTGCTCAGTTCGAGAAGGTCGAGAGCCTTATCCAGGCGGGGGTGGACGAGGGTGCGACCCTCGTCGCGGGCGGACCCGGCCAGCCAGCCGAACTCAACCGGGGATACTTCGTCCGCCCGACGGTCTTCGGCGACGTCACGCGCGGGATGCGGATCGCGCGCGAGGAGATTTTCGGCCCCGTCCTATCGATCATCAACTACGAGACGGAAGAGGAAGCGATCGAGATCGCCAACGACACTCCGTTCGGCCTTGCCGGCTTCGTCCAGTCCTCGGATCCGGACAGGGCCCGACAGGTTGCCAATCGGATAAGGGCCGGACGGGTCTAACTCAACGGCGCGCCCTTCGACCGCAGCCTGCCGTTCGGAGGCTACAAGCAGTCCGGCAACGGCCGGGAGTTCGGCCTTTTCGGCTTCGAGGAATATCTCGAGGTCAAGGCAATCCTTGGCTACCCATCCTAGCCGGCCACCAACTGCAGCCGCTTCGACGAGGAGGTCGAGCGGCTTGCAGCAACATTGCTGAATACGGGCGACCCCGGCCAAACGGGACTTCTGCGCGTGTTCGTTTCGGGAGGTTTCGCATGAAAATCGGCCAGGACAGCTTGCTCGGGTTCTTTTTTACCCTGACCGGCTGCGTCACGTTCGCGATCGCGATCCAGTATCCGTTCGGTACGTCCGGGCGCATGGGGCCGGGATATTTCCCGGTTATCGTCGCGGGACTGCTGGTCCTGACCGGAATAGCCGTTCTCGTCCGCTCCATGTCTTCCTCCGGGCAAGCACTCCAGGCGGTCCGCTGGAAGCCAATGCTTCTGGTGCCCGGGGCAATCGTCGTTTTCGCCCTCGCCGTCGAGCCGCTCGGGCTTCTGGTGGCGGTTGTCCTTCTGCTCGTTCTCAGTGCGGCGACCAGCATCAAGTTCCGCCTCGACCCCAAGGCGCTCGTCGGATCGGTCGTCTTCGCCGGCGTCTGCTGCATCCTGTTCGTGCAGTTGATCGGTCTTCCCATGCCGATCCTCGGCACCTGGCTGCAATAGGCGACTTGGAAGGGGAGCTTCTGACATGGACATATTCGACGGACTTCTGGTGGGGTTCTCGACGGCGACCACCTTTTGGAACCTGCTCTACTGCTTCGCGGGCGTCCTGCTCGGCACGGCGGTGGGCGTCCTGCCGGGGCTGGGGCCGATCGCCACGATTTCCATGCTCCTGCCGTTCACCTTCGGCCTGCCGGTCGACACCGCATTGATCATGCTGGCCGGCATCTTCTACGGCTCGCAGTATGGCGGCTCCACCACCGCCATCCTGATGAACCTCCCGGGCGAGGCTTCCTCGGTCGTCACCACGCTTGACGGCCACGAGATGGCGAAGCAGGGCAAGGCAGGCCGGGCGCTGGCTGCGGCGGCGATCGGCAGCTTTTTCGCGGGCACCGTCGGCACGCTTTTCATCGCCATATCCGCGCCGCTTTTGGCAAGCCTTGCACTCACCTTCGGCCCGGCCGAGTACTTCTCCCTGATCATGCTCGGGCTGATCACCTCCATGGTGCTGGCAAGCGGATCGCTGCTGACGGCCTTCGGAATGGCGCTCTTCGGGATGATGCTCGGCATGATAGGCACGGACGTCAATTCAGGCGCGGCGCGCTTCACCTTCGGGTCTCCAAACCTGCTCGACGGGTTGAACTTCGTCGTCGTCGCGACGGGTATCTTCGGCCTCGGCGACATTCTCGCCAACCTGGAGAACGAGCGGACAAGGCAGGCCGGAATTGCCCCGGTCAGCAGCCTTTTCCCGACCCGCGAGGATCGGCGCCGGATGGTCGCCCCGATCCTGCGGGGCACGGGTCTCGGCGTCGTGCTCGGCGTGCTGCCGGGTGCGGGGGTGCTGCTTGCCTCCTTCTCCGCCTATGCCCTGGAGAAGAAGGTCTCGCGCCATCCGGAAGAGTTCGGCAGGGGCGCCATAGAGGGGGTGGCGGCGCCGGAGGCGGCGAACAACGCCGCAGCCCAGACCTGTTTCATTCCCATGCTGACGCTTGGACTTCCAGGAACCGCGACCATGGCGCTGATGATCGGTGCCCTCGTTATTCAGGGCGTGCAGCCGGGACCGGAAATCCTGTCGCAGCAGCCGGCCCTGTTCTGGGGGCTCGTCGTGTCCATGTGGCTGGGCAACCTGATGCTGCTTTTCCTGAACCTGCCGCTTGTCGGCCTCTGGGCGAAGCTTATCTCGGTGCCCTACCACTTTCTCTATCCGATGATCTGCGTCTTCGTCGCCATCGGGGTCTACAGCATCAACAACAGCGTGTTCGACGTCTACATGATGGCCCTGTTCGGCGTGCTCGGCTATTTCTTCCGCAAGGTGGGAGCGGAGCCTGCGCCGCTTATCCTCGCCATGATCCTGGGACCGATGGCGGAGGAGTACCTGCGACGCGCGCTCCTGCTCTCGCACGGTGATGCCAGCGTTTTTGTCACCTCGCCTCTCAGCCTCATAACACTGATCGCGGCGGCCCTCCTGCTCCTCTCCATTGTCTCGCCTAGGTTCCGGCGGGTACGGGAGGAAGGCCTGCAGGAAGCGGACTGAGCGAGACGATCTTCCATTCGTCCCCCGGAATTGATGCGCGCAGTCGCAGGAGGAAGCCATGCTGCAGGATACCGATACTCGCCTGAGGGCACATCTCGACCGCGAGGAGCTTTTCGATCTGGTCCGCCGCGAGCGGTTTGCGCGGGACCAGCGCCGCTTCGAGGTGATGCGGGCATGCTTCCATTCGGACGCCTACGTGCGCACAAGCTGGTACGAGGGACGCGGCGGCGACGCCTATGTCGAGGCGACCCGCACATGGATGGGCAATACCGGCAACAGCAAGCACTGGGTCTTTCC
>JAEZHO010000375.1 GCA_023416545.1 Pseudomonadota bacterium | reverse complement strand
GGGCCGCAGATGACGATGCGCTCTCCCCGGCTTACGGACAGATTGATGTCCTTCAGTGCATGGAACTCGGCGTACCACTTGTTGACGCCTTCCATGGTCACGGCCGGACCGGACGCTCCCCGCAGGTCTGCTTTCGGTGTGTTGGGGTTCACCTCAGTCATGCGAGGAGCTCCTGTTCTTTCAGTTAGTTTGCTTCAGCAACGAAGTTGGGCAGCGGGGAGCCGAGCCATTTTTCATGGATGGCATTGAGCTGGCCGTCCGCCTTGACCTTCTGGATGAAGGCGTTGACGGCTTCGAGAAGCTCCGTCGAACCCTTGCGTACGGCGATCCCCTGGACCTGCTGGCTCAGTTCGATCTTCTGGTTGAAGCGGCCGGGTGCGGCCTTTTCGATCTGGGCGGCAACCACGTTGGACACGCCGATCAGATCCACCTGACCAGAAAGAAGGGCCTGCACGGCGCTGGCGTCATCGTCAAAGCGCTGGATCGTCGCGTCCTGCGGGGCGACCTTGGTGACGGCGGTGTCCTGCGTGCTGGCGCGGGCAACGGCGATGGTCTTGCCGGAAAGATCTTCCGGCTTGGAAACGTCCACGCCCTCGGCACCGAAAACGCCTACCGAGATACCGGCATAGGGTTCGGAGAAATCGACGCTCTTGGCGCGTTCTTCGGTGATGCCCAGCGACGCCACGAGCAGGTCTACCTGGCTGCTCTGCAGATAGGGAATGCGGTTCGGACCGGTAACGGGCACGATCTCGGCCTCGACGCCCAGTTCCTTGGCGAGAAGCTTCGCCACATCGGCGTCATAGCCGTCGGGCTGGTTGCTCTCGTTCATGATGCCGAATGGCGGGAAGTCCACGAGCATGCCGATCTTCACCGTGCCGTTCGACTTGATGCTCTCGACGGTCTGCGCCGTCGCGGGACCGGAGATCATGCCTGCGACGAGGCCGGCGCCAATCACTGCCATTGCTGCGCGTCTTGAGATTTTCATTGTTTCCTACCCTTTCTTGCTCTGCCGGCCTCCCCGCCGGCTGGGCCCGTCAACGCTGTGTTGCCCGGGAAAACTTCACTTCCATCCTCTGCGCCAGGAGCGAAAGCGGCCAGCACAGGACGAAGTAGATCGCCGCGACGGTCCCGAAGACCAGGAACGGACTGAAAGTGGCATTGTTGATGATCTGGCCCTGCCGCGTCAGCTCCGTGAAGCCGATGATGGCTGCAAGCGACGTGCCCTTGATGAGCTGAACCAGGAAGCCGACCGTGGGCGCCACGGCGATGCGTGCCGCCTGCGGCAGGATGATGTAGCGCATGCGGTTGTAGTAGCGGAGCCCAAGCGCCGTCGCGGCTTCGCGCTGTCCGGACGGAACCGCCTCGATGCATCCCCGCCAGATTTCGCCGAGGAAGGCGCTGGCATGGAGCGTCAGCGCGATGGACGCCGCAATCCACGGATTGATGGCGAGCCCCATGATGTTCATTCCAAAGAAGACCAGGAAGAGCTGCATGAGCAACGGCGTACCCTGGAAAACGCGGATGAAGCCCAGCGCGGCGATCCGGAGGGGCTTGATATCGGAAACGCGCGCGAGCGCGATCATCAGGCCGCCGACGCCGCCTCCGGCGAAGGCGATGGCGGAAAGCGCAATGGTCCACTGCGCCGCCATGACGATGATGAGGAATTCGTTCCAGCCGAAGGGTCTGATCATCGTGGCGCTCCTATCGGCTCAGCGGGTACTTGAAGGCCATCCGTTCGATCGCGGCAAAGATCGCCGAGAAGCCGATCGACAGGGCGAGGTACATCAGCGTGATGACGATATAGACCTCGAAGCTTGCGAAGGTGGAGGACTGCAGGTCGTTGCCCGCGGCGGCGAGGTCGTCCGCGGAGATCACGGACACGACGCTCGAGGTCAGCATCAGGTAGATGAACTGGCTGGTAAGCGACGGATAGACCGTCCTCAGCGCAGGCTTCATGATGATGTAGCGGAAGATCTGCAGCTTGGAGAGACCGAGCGCCGTTCCTGCCTCGACCTGCCCCTTGTGGATGGATTCAATGCCTGCGCGAATGATCTCGGTGCCATAGGCGCCGAAGTTTACGACCAGCGCCAGCAAGGCCGCCTCGTTTGGCGACAGGCGGAGGCCGAGCGAGGGCAAGCCGAAGAAGATGAAGAAGATCTGCACCAGGAACGGAGTGTTTCGGATGATCTCGATATAGGCGTTGATGAGGAAGCGGACCGGGAAGGGACCCGATGTCTTTCCCCAGGCGCAGACGATCGAGACGACCAGGCCCAGCAGCATGGCGGCGCAGGACAGGCGGACCGTCAACCAGGCGCCGACCATCAACTGGTCGAACGAAGCAAGCACCGGCGCGAAGTTGAAATCGTACACGAAGAACTCCCGAGGCAAGCGCGGTCCTTGGCGCGCTGTTAGATCGATCTAAATTTCAGCAGATGCCTAGTCAACCATCAAAATGGTGCATGCAAGATCACGAAACCGGCAGGTGACCGCAGGAATTCCGGACATGGAGGCGCGCCGGGTTTATCAGCCGACGCGGCGGCAGCGACGGCGTCGCCATGCGATCAAGGAGCAGTGCGGCGGCATTTCGCCCGATCTCGCTGGGCGCTGTCGAAACGGACGTGAGACGCGGTCTCATTGCTTCGGCATCCGCCACGTCGTCGAAGCCAATCAATGAGATGTCGTGTCCGATCCGCAGGCCGCGGTCGTGGCAACCGGCTGCCAGTCCATGCGCGACGAGATCGTTGAAGCAGATCACGGCGGTCGGTCCGGCCATCCGCTCAAAGAGCATATCGGCCCCGCGGGCGATTTCGTCGAGACGGTTCGGAACTCGCATAACGAGGTCAGGCGCCAATCCAAATCGCGTCATTGCGTCGCGGAAGCCCTGGATGCGCTCATGATAGGCCGAGTGGACGGGGCCGTGGACTGCGAAGCAGATGACGCGATGTCCCAACGAGACGAGGTACTCGACGGCCTCCTCCATACCCGCCGCATAGTTCGCCCCCGCGTAATCGAGTTCGTTCGTCACATGGCGCAGCGCCTGCACCAGTGGCAGCTTCCACTCCATGACCTGGTCTGCCAGATCTCCGGCGGTACCGGCCGCAGGACACAGGATGATTCCGTCGACCCCATGCTCGCGCAACCGCTGCACGACTGTGGCCTGCCGCGACGGGGTGTCCCCGCTATTGGCGATGATCATTACCAGCCCCGCTGCATCCAGCGAGGCCTCCATGCCGCCGAGCAGTTCGGCGAAGAAAGGGTTGGTGAGGTTCGGGACGACGATACCCACCGTATGGCTGCGGTCCGCGCGCAACATGGCTGCGCCCATGTTGTAGACATAGCCGAGTTCACGCATCGCGGCTTCGACCCGCTGTCGCGTCTCCGCACCGACAAGCGGACTCTTGCGAACGACAAGAGATGCCGTCGCCCGCGAAACATCGGCATGCCTCGCAACATCGAGCAGCGTTACCTTATTCCGCCTCTGATCCTGAATGGACATCGGATGGCATCCCCCCACAGAGATGCAATCGTTAATGGGCGTCACGTGCGACAGCAAGAGCAGCAACAGCGGCTTTGTAGACCAGACGTGCCTTCGAGGGCGCACCCCAGGCTGGCCCTGGCTTGGCGCCTACGATATCGTGACGGGCGATATCGAGCGGCTCGGCGGCACGAAGCCGATCGATCTCGGCGAAGCGCTTCAATTCGCCTTTTCGAGCGACACGGGCGGCGCCCAGGCGACCTGATGCCACGAAAAGGGTCATCTTCCCGGGCCTCCCTGAGGATCGCGTTCATGACTGCGCCGCCGCATGTGAAGGCGACCTGGCGATCAGTTCCCGGCCGGGCGAAAGCCGCCCACTTCCCGACCAAGATTATCTGGTGGCGAACATTGCGTCGATCTGGGGTGCGTTGCGCGAAAATATTCGCCACAGGACGAGCGCCAGAACCAGCATCACATTCCATGCGATCATCACATCCGAAAGGAAGTGTG
>JAEZHO010000363.1 GCA_023416545.1 Pseudomonadota bacterium | reverse complement strand
GCTGGATGCCGTTGCCGTTGCGGACCACCCTGAGACCGCTTTCGGTCTCGGTGATTTCCGCCCCGGCCATGCGCAGGGTCTCGAGCGCATTGTCCAGGAGGTCGGCGCGCGTTCCCTCGAGCGTCACGTCGCCGCCGGTCATCGCGACCGCCATGGCATAGGTGCCGGTTTCGATGCGATCGGGAAGCACGCGGTGGCGCGCCCCGTGCAGCGAGGACACGCCCTCGATCGTGATCGTGCCGGTTCCGGCGCCGGAAATCTTCGCGCCCATGGCGGAGAGGCAGTCCGCCAGGTCGACGACCTCGGGCTCGCGGGCCGCGTTCTCGATGACGGTCGTGCCGTTCGCAAGCGTCGCCGCCATCATCAGCACGTGGGTCGCGCCGACGGAGACCTTGGGGAAGGTGTAGTGACCGCCGATGAGCCCGCCCGACGGTGCCGTCGCGTGCACATAGCCGCCGTCGATCTCGATAATCGCCCCGAGCGCCTGGAGCCCCTCGAGGAAGAGATCGACGGGCCGCGTGCCGATGGCGCAGCCGCCCGGCAGCGAGACACGCGCCGTGCCGGCGCGCGCCAGAAGCGGCCCGATGACCCAGAAGCTGGCGCGCATCTTGGAGACGAGTTCATAGGGAGCAGTCGTGTCGACGATGGTCCTGCAGGTAAACTGGATCGTGCGCGAATAGCCTTCCGTCTGGCATTCGCGCCGTCCGTTGACCATGACGTCGACTCCATGATTGCCGAGGATGCGCAGAAGCTGCTCCACGTCGGCGAGATGCGGGACGTTTTCCAGTGTGAGCGTATCGCTGGTCAAAAGCGACGCGATCATCAGCGGGAGCGCCGCATTCTTGGCGCCGGAGATCGGGATGACGCCATTGAGCTTGTTGCCGCCGCGAATTCTGATGCGATCCATGAGGTCCAACGGGAGCAAGCCCGCCCTTTGTTCTTGTGCAAGCGCGAAAGATGGCGTCCTTACCGGAAAAGCCGGAGGGCTTCAAATGGTTTGGAATGGCCGCCGCGGCGCATGTGTCAGGCCGATTCGTCCTTTTTTGCGGCAGGCAGGCCGTCGGCCTCGTCCGCTGCCCCGGAACGGCGCGCCCGGGTCTGCGCCTTGCGGCGCAGCAGGTTCTCCCGCAGCTTCGCTGCCGCACGGGCCTGGCGCTGTTCTTCCCTTATCTCGACCTCCCGCCTGCGCCCGCCTTTCGGCTGCGCCGCCGAGGGCGGGGTTTCCTCGTCGCCTGCCGCCATCACCTGTCTCCTTGCGCCCGGTTCAAAACCCGCCGCTACCCTTTTATCCCGTTCGCAGGGCGAACTGCAATTTGCGACTTGCGCTCGCTCCGAAGCTATGGCAATAGGCCCCTCGCCCGACGACGTCCACCGCGGACGCCCTCGATACCGGGCCTAAGCTGCTATAGCTCAGGGGTAGAGCACTCCCTTGGTAAGGGAGAGGCCGAGAGTTCAAATCTCTCTAGCAGCACCATTCTTACCCATTGAATTCGTTGAATATCTTAAGCCTCGCCCGGCACCCGAGCCTCGTTCTGCGGCGGCCCTTCACGCAATTCCCGGCGGATGCGTCCTTTGTGGCTGGCTTGGCGGGGGAGACCTCGTTACAAGGGCCCAAGCCAGATTGCCTTGGACGAAGATGCAAACCGACATCAACCTCAATCTCCTGCGGTCGTTCTATATCATTTCCGAAGAGCGGAGCCTGACCCGGGCCGCCACGCGGCTCAACATGACGCAGCCGTCGGTGAGCCAGGCGCTGCAGAGGCTCGAGGAACAGCTCGGCTGCCAGCTCGTCTTCCGTGACAGCCGGCGATTCGAGCTGACGCTGCCGGGACAGAGAATCTACGAGGAATGCGTCGAGATCTTCCGCTCCGTCGAGCGGATCGGGGTGCTGACCAGGGATGCCCCTGCAGAGGAAATCGGCGAGGTCCGCCTGCAGATCATCAGCAACCTGGAATCGCCGCTGATCAACGAGGCGCTGCGGCTCTATCACCAGCGCTACCCCTCCGTCCGATGGGTGATCGAGGTCCAGAACAGCCAGGAAACGGTCCGGAACATCCTCCTGGAGAAGTCGGGACTCGGCCTCTGCCTCCTGCCGCGCCCGGTCTTCAACCTCGACTGCAAGTTGCTGTTCCGAGAGGAATTCGGCGTCTTCTGCGGCTCCGAGCACCCGTTCTACGGGCGGGCCGAGGTGGAGAAGCGCGAGCTTCGGCAGGAATCCTTCATCTCGTTCACCTGTGCCGCGGAAGGCCTGGGACTGGAGCCGATGGCGGTCTTAAGCGAAAGCATCGGTCTTGGCGAACGCGTCAGCGGGCGAAGCCCGAACCTGGAGGAGGTCCGGCGGATGATCATCGCCGGCCTCGGCATTGGCATCCTGCCCACCATGGCCGTCAGGAACGATGTCGACAACGGCCAGCTATGGCGCCTGGAAATTCCGGGATACACGCTCGGAGCCGACGTCTTTCTCGTCTCCTATCCGGGCTGCGCCTTCACGACGGCAGAGCAGCGCTTCATCGACCTTCTCGACGAGTTGCAATCGCTCTATCCGGACATGACCTGACACCCGTCTTAGGTGACGTCGATCTTCAGGCCATGTCCTGAAATGATCCCGCACCGCTGCGTCGATCCGACGACAGCGATGCGGACTGGCTTGCGGCACAGGTGCTGCGCCCCCCGGACCGGCCTTGGCCGGTCTCGAGCCCCGCTTGATCGGGGCGCGCGCCGTTAGCGGTCCGCGCGGGCCACGACGGCGTGCAGCAGCACGTTCAGTGCCGGCGCAATGTCGCTTGGCTCGCAGGATTCCTCGTTGTTGTGGGTGATGCCGCCCTTGCACGGCGTGAAGATCATCGCGGTCGGGCAATGGCGGGCGAGGAAATAGGCGTCGTGCCCCGCCTGGGACTGGATGTCCCGCCAGTTGTAGTCCATCCGCACGGCCTGCCCCCGGATCCCGTCGACCATCTCCTTGTCGAAGATGTCGCCGCCCCAGAACCACTCGTCCTCGATCTCCGCCTCGCATCCGGCGCGGGCAGCGCTCTCGAACACGGCGCGACGCATCTTTTCGGCCATGACGCGGGCGGTCGTGTTGTCGGGATGACGCACGTCGCAGATTGCCTGGGCGGTGTCGGAGAGAATTCCCGGCTTGTTCGGCCAGGCGGCGAGCCGGGCCCCGGTTGCCTTCCCGTCACCCACGGCGAAATCCCAGCCGATGTCGTCGACCGCGGTCAGCCAGCGGGCTCCGGCGATCAATG
>JAEZHO010000315.1 GCA_023416545.1 Pseudomonadota bacterium | reverse complement strand
CCACCAGCCTCGGAACCGGCAGTTCCTTCAGGTCGAGCCCCGTGCCGAGCCAGGGCTCGAGAAGCCGCGCCGTCGCGCTGTCGTCGAGGATCGTTCCTTGCTCGGTGCCGACGAAGCCGAGAGCCAGTTCCCTGGCCTTTTCCAGCGCCGCGTCCATGTCTAGCCCCTCGGAGGGCTTGATCTGGATCGTGATCTCCCGGGCGATCTCGCTCTGCCAGCCGGATGCGGTCGCCCCGACCATGGTGACGGCGCCGAAGGTCAGGCATGCCAGGAAGGCCATGATGGCGATGACGACGATCAGCGCATTGCCCTGGATGTTGGAGGGCGGCAGGATGGGACCGGTCGGGCGCACGCGCATCGCCGTGCGCTGCTGCGTCGGTCGCTGTGCCGGATTGGAGCGGGTCATCTCATTCATAGATGTCGAGCCGCCCTTCGGTCAGGATCATGCGACGCGCATCGATCTGGTCCATCAGCGCGAGGTCGTGGGTGGCGATGACCACGGCGGTACCCAGTCGGTTGAGTTCCAGAAAGAGCGAGAGAAGCCGCTTTGCCATGGGCGGGTCGACGTTTCCCGTCGGCTCGTCGGCGAGCAGGATTTCCGGGCGGTCGATCAGGGCGCGCGCGATCGCCGCGCGCTGCTTCTCCCCGCCGGAAAGCACCGGCGGCAGGACATTGATGCGTTCGCCGAGGCCCACCCATTTCAGCAGTTCGACGACATCGTTCCGGTAGCCGCTCTCCTCCTTGCCGCGGACGCGCAGCGGAAGTGCGACGTTCTCGTAGGTGGTCAGGTGGTCGAGCAGCCGGAAATCCTGGAACACGATGCCCACCCGCCGGCGCAGCATCGGCAGTTCGCCGCGGGGGATCTGGGTCAGGTCGCGCCCGAACATCCGGATCAGGCCGCGGGTCGGCTGCAGCGACAGGAAAAGCAGGCGCAAAAGCGTCGTCTTCCCGGCTCCGGAGGGGCCGGTAAGGAACTGGAACGACCGCTTCGGGATATCGAAGGTCATGTCCCGAAGGATTTCCGGCCCCATCCCGTAGCGGAGGCCGACGTTCTCGAAGTGGATCAAGAGGAAACCTGGTCCCGTGTTGCGCTGCCCCTGCAACCGAAGTCAGGCGATTTGCATCGCCGCCGGATCAGGTCGTCTTGAGGGCCGCATTTCCGAAGCATTAACCATTTGAATTTACGACTGGGCAAGATTCGATTCAATGCCAAGTTTTCCGAGTGGGGAAAAGCGGCATTCAGGGCCCGGCAGGCCGGAGCCCGGAAAGGCGAGCGATGACCGTCATCGATATCCTGCCCCCCGAACCGAGATCCGCCCGCGGACGCCTCACCCATCGCACCACCGGCAATGTCGCGGACGCCGCCTTCGTCACCGTGAACGCCACCTCCCGTAGAAACGCGCCCGCAGCCGAACGTTCGGAAAGGCTTCGGCCGCGAGCGGCCCCTCGGCGAGCGGTGGCGGAGAAGCAGACTGCCGGGGCAATCCTCTCGATGATAGAGCGGTCGCTCATGAACCTTTCGGCCGATGTGTTCGCGGCTCTCGTCGCGATCGTCTTCGTGACCGTGTTCGGTCTCGCGGGTGGTTTCGCGTTGTTCCTGGCCGAGCCGGCGCGGGCACATGCGGCCGGGCTCGATCTGACGCATGTTAACCTGACGCCGCAGGATGCGAACGGCATGTCGCTTCTGCTGATCACCGGGATCATCAAAAACAACAGCGAGGATCCGCTCGACGCGCTGCCGATCCACGCGGACCTGATGTCGGACGGTGCGACGGTCGCCAGTGCCGTCATCGACCCGCCCGTGCCGGCAATCAGGGCTGGCGAGAGCCACGGGTTTTCCGCGCGCATTCCCCATCCTGGTGGAAAAATGCCGCAACTGCGGCTTTCCTTCGCATCGGCGGGTGCCTCCACGCCCTGATTATGCTATCGGCGGCCTTCTGAAGCAGTCAGGAGAGCCCCATGCCCGTCGTTCGCGGCAAGATCATTGAGCCGCTTTATACCGCCGAGGCCATCGCGGAACGCAATCGCGCGATCGCTGCGGAGATCGCCAAGGGTCCCACGAAGGACCTGCTCGTCATCGCCATCCTGAAGGGCTCCTTCATCTTCGCCGCCGATCTCATCCGGGCGCTCCACGATGTCGGCCTGGCGCCGGAGGTGGAATTCATCACGCTCTCCAGCTACGGGGCGGGCACGGTTTCGCAGGGCGTGCGCATCGTCAAGGATATCGACAGCGACGTGAAGGATCGCGACGTGCTGTTGATCGACGACATCCTGGAATCCGGCCGCACCCTGCTGTTTGCCAAGCAGATGCTTTACGAGCGCGGTGCGCGGCACGTCTCTATCGCCGTGCTCCTCGACAAGAGCGTGAAGCGCAAGGAAGACCTTGAGGCGGACTATGTCGGCTTCGAATGCCCGGACTATTTCGTCGTCGGCTACGGGATGGACGTCGCCTACGCTTTCCGGGAACTCCCCTTCGTCGGCGTCGTCACCGGCGACGCGCCCGGCGAGACCTAGCAGTCCGCGCTCCGTATCTCGTTAACCATGTCAGCCGCTTTGCGGGAGCCCGTTTACTCCTCGCAAAGGAAAGTCTGGTGATTTGCTCCCTCAATAAGACCAAAGGGAGAATCGAGCGCCATGGCCAAGATCCTGATTACCGAGGACGAGGATTCGCTGCGCATGTTCGTTGCTCGTGCCCTTCGTCTCGACGGGCACGAAACCCATGAAGCGGGCGACGGCGCGGAAGGATTGGAGAAGCTCGCGGAGCTGGAATTCGATCTTCTGCTTTCTGACATTCGCATGCCCGTCATGGACGGCATCGAACTCGCCCATCACGCCGCCTCGCGTCATCCGGGTCTCAAAATCCTTCTGATGACCGGTTATGCGGAGCAGCGGGAGCGGGCGGACGATCTCGCCGAGAAGATCGTCGACGTCGTGCAGAAGCCGTTTGCCTTGCCGGAAATCCGCAAGGCCGTTGCCGCAGCACTTCGGGGCCGGGAAACCTGCGCCGCCTGAGCTACTTGGACTGCAGCAGGCGCTCCAGATAATTCCGCTCGATCTCACCCGCTGACGGGTTGAGAAGCCGCTCTCCGATGGCGGTACCCAGCTTTTCGCGAATGGCGTCCAGGATCCGCCGGGCCTGCTGTACATCAATCTCGTTGGGCACCTTCTGGCTCCCGTCGATGACCACTTCGTTGTTGCGGGGCCGTCCCAGCGGATCGCGGCCGTTCCGCTCGCCCTGCGAGACCTCGCCCGGGCCTTCACCCTGGCCCTGGCCCTGCTGCATGGCCTGCATCATCTGCTGCATCATGTCCTGGGCCCCCTGACGCAGGGCATTGAGGGCGTTGCCCTGGCCCTGGACAGCCTGTTCGCCTTCGCCCTGGCCCAGAGCCTTTCCGGCATTGCCCATCTCGCGCTCCGCCTCTCCGAAACCCGGGCCCGGCTGCATGCCGAGGTCCTTGAGGCCTTGCTGCAGTTCCTGGAGCTTCTTGGCGAGACCATCTTGCTGGGCCTGAAGGTTCTTCAGCGCCTCCCGCAACTGTTCGGCGGTCATCTCATCGGTGGGCGAGCCCGGTTGCCCCTGCTGTCCCTGTTGCGCCTGCTGATCTTCGTAGGGCTGCTCGCCCTGCTCACCGGGATCGCCTCGCTGCATGCGGTCCCGCAGAGCCTGGTCGAACTGGAAGGTCTGGTCCATCAGCCGCTGCTGTTCCTGCATGATCTCGCCAAGCTTGTCGATCTGCTGGCGCATCGGGCTGTCCTGTTGCGCCTGCTGGCCCTGCTGCATGCGGCCGGCCTGCAGGTTGTTCATCATCTGCTGCAACTGTGAGAGCATCTGCTGGGCCGCATCGCGGTTCCCCGACCGGGCGAGGTTCTCGATCTGATCGAGCATGTTCTGCAGGTCACGCTGACGAAGGACGTTCTGCGCCTGCATGTCCTGCGATGCGCGGGGGCTGTCCTGCAGGCGCTGGGCAAGCTCCGACATGAACTCCTGCATGGCCTGCCGGAGTTCCTCCATGAGCTTGGCAATCTCCTCGTCGCTAGCGCCGTCCTTGAGCGCCTCGTTCAGCGCATTCTGGGCATCCCGAAGACGTTGCTCCGCCGCCGACAGATCGCCGTCCTCGATCCCGAGCGCGATGGTCCAGAGGTAGTCCGCCGCTTCCCTCAGCTGTTCGTCGTTCAGGGCAAGTTCCATTCGCCCGTGGGCCGAACGGAGAAGCAGGAAGTGCGACAGTTTCGGTATCGTCTCGTCAGGCCTAAGGGTCAGGGCCTCGTTGAGTTCGAGCGCCCGCGGAACCTGCCGGCTATCCAGGGCGAAGACCTGCCGCTGTTCTGCTACTGCGGCAGCCAGCGGCTCCGAGAAGGGCCGGGCGGGCAGGACCATCTCGAAGGGCTCGCTTTTCGCGGTCTGGCCGGCGCCGTCCCGTGCCGTGAGCGTGATCCGCACTCGCGTCCCGGACAGCGGATGCTCGGTGAGGTCGCGGCTGGTCAGCCCCTTGACCTCTTCGGCGCTTCGCCGGGGCAGTTCGAGGGGAAAGGTCGGGAGGGGGTAGAGCGGGGACGCTTCCGCTTCCGCCGCATCGGCCGGCTCGATGATCGCCTCGGCGTCACGGATGCCGTAATCGTCCTTGCCCTTGAAGGATATCTCCAGTGCACCGTTCACGGCACGGCGCGGCTGCTTGTCGAAGGCGATCTCCGGGGGGCGGTCGGCAATGACGTCGAACGTCCAGGTC
>JAEZHO010000298.1 GCA_023416545.1 Pseudomonadota bacterium | reverse complement strand
AGGTTCCGGCGCGCCATCAATCCGAGGGCGCGGTAGAGGAACGTGTCCGCCGTCGCTGTGATGACCGGCGAGCTCATGATCGCACCGACTGTAATCGCGCCGGCGTCCGCTCCCTTGTCGGCGAGCGCGCGCAGTACGTCGCGTTCCGTCAGGATCCCGTGCGGGCCGCCGGACTGCCGGACGATGACGCAGCCGATCCCCCTGTCGGCCATCAGGCGGGCCGCCTCATGGAGCGAGGCATCGGCCTCGACCGTGATCGGCGGCCGGCTCATCACGTCCTCCAGCCGCTGGCGGTAGAGGAAGCTGTCGATAGCCTGCTGGCTTCCCTGCTCGATCGCGGTGTGGAGGAAATCGGGCTTGCCGGCCGGACGATCGAACCACCCGACGCCCCGCTGCTGCTCCATCAGCGTGGTTGCGGAACGCCCGAGGTTCTCCGCCTCGCCGAGGGTGCGCACGCCGCGGGCGAGGAGGCGCGGCTGCATTCCGGCATAGACGCCGGCGGTCGCAAGCGCGTCGCCCAGCGCCGTATGCCGACCCTCGAGCCGGACGTCGTAGGTGAGCGCAAGGTTGTCGAGCGAGGGGCTGACCAGGCCAGGGGTGATCGCCACCGACATCAGCGCCACGTCGAGCCAGCGCGGCTCCTTCCAGCGCACCCCGTGCCGATGCGCCTCGTTGCGCAGCATGGCGAGGTCGAAGTTGATCGAGTGGCCGACGACGACGCGGTTGCCGATAAACTCCCGCAGCCGCCCGGCGACCTCGGCGAAGCAGGGGCTTGCCGCCACGTCCTCGTCCCAGAGGCCATGCACGCGGGTGGAGGTCGGCGGGATCGGGATGCCCGGGTTGACCAGAACGTCGAAGACCTCGGTTTCCAGGATATCGGCGCCGTGCATGCGAACCGCGCCGATCTGGATGATGCGGTCTTGACGGACGTCGAGCCCGCTGGTTTCGGTATCGAGGACGACCGTATCGAGGGCGATCAGCGGGGCGCTCGCGCCCGCCGCGGCATCACCGGGCGTTCGTGGCGTCAAGCCGATGCTCCCATGTCGTTCCCGGCCCTGTCCATCGCCCTTCCCCGTCCGGTTCCCGGACTGCCCTTTTCGCCAAACTCGACCGGATTTCACCCGCCCACAAGTAGACTTAAGGCGGAGTGGCACGCTGCCGGACGATGGCGATGCGGCTTTGTCCTTGCCGCCTGCTTCCGCTATCACTCGGCAAAGGCATGGCATGCGGGAGGGCGACGTGGAGGAAGTGGAATGCGTGGTGGTGGGCGCGGGCGTCGTCGGACTGGCCGTCGCCCGGGCGCTGGCGCTGTCGGGGCGGGAGGTGATGATCCTCGAGGCCGAGGCGGCGATCGGCACCGGGACCTCGTCCCGCAACAGCGAGGTCATCCATGCGGGCATCTATTATCCGGCCGGCAGCCTGATGGCGCGACTGTGCGTGACGGGCAGGCATGCGCTCTATCGCTATTGCGGCGAACGCGGCCTGCCGCATCGGCGGTGCGGCAAGCTGATCGTCGCGACGTCCGCCGAAGAGCTTTCCGTGCTGCCGTCGATCGCGGCCCGGGCGGCGGGGAACGGCGTTAACGACCTTCGCCAGCTGTCCGCCGGGGAAGCCCTCGAACTGGAGCCGGCGCTGGCGACGACGGGCGCGCTCCTGTCGCCCTCGACCGGGATCATCGACAGCCATGCGCTGATGACCTCGCTGCTCGGCGATGCCGAGGACGCCGGCGCGCTGCTGGCGGTCAGGACGCCGGTCTTGAAGGGGCGGGCGACCGACGCGGGCTTCGAGATCGAGGTCGGCGGCGAGGCGCCGATGACGCTGAGGGCACGGACGCTGGTCAATGCCGCCGGACACGGGGCGCCCGGGCTTGCCCAGTCGCTGGCCGGAACGCCGCAGGACCGCGTGCCGCCTGCCTATTTCGCCAAGGGCAGCTATTTCTCGATGAGCGGCAGGACGCCGTTCTCGCGGCTGATCTATCCCGTGCCGGTGAAGGGCGGGCTCGGCATCCACCTGACGCTCGACCTTGCCGGCCAGGGCCGTTTCGGCCCCGATGTCGAATGGGTCGACGGTCTCGACTACGCGGTCGATGCGGCAAGGGCCGAGACCTTCTACCGGGGCATCCGCCGCTACTATCCCGGCCTTCCCGACGGGTCGCTGATCCCGGCCTATTCCGGTATCCGGCCGAAGATCGTGCCGCCGGAAATCGCCGCGCAGGACTTCGTCATCGAAGGCCCGCGGTCGCATGGCGTTCCCGGCCTCGTCAACCTGTTCGGCATCGAATCGCCGGGCCTGACCTCCTGCCTCGCCATCGGCGACCATGTCCGCGACATGGTAAGCCAAGGCTGACGCGTCAGATGTTGCGGCGCTTGCCCTCCAGCAGGTCGAGCACCTTGTTGGCGGCATCGAGCACGTTCGTGCCGGGACCGAAGACGGCGGCGACGCCGTGCTCCAGCAGGTAGTCGTAGTCCTGGCGAGGCACGACGCCGCCCACCACGACGATGATGTCGCCGCCGCCCTTCGCCTTCAGGGCCTCGACCAGCTGCGGCGCGAGCGTGTTATGGCCGGCCGCGAGCGACGACATGCCGACCACCTGGACCTTTTCCTTGACGGCAAGCTCCGCCGCCTCGTCCGGCGTCTGGAAGAGCGGACCGGCCAGCACATCGAAGCCGATGTCCCCGAAGGCCGAGGCAATCACCTTGGCGCCGCGGTCGTGACCATCCTGGCCG
>JAEZHO010000255.1 GCA_023416545.1 Pseudomonadota bacterium | reverse complement strand
CGGGGCGTTTCCTTCGGCTACAACACGCTCGTCTCCGACATGCGCTCGCTGCCGATCATGGCGGCCATGGGATCGCCGGTCGTCTTCGATGCCACCCATTCGGTGCAGCAGCCGGGCGGGCAGGGCGGTTCTTCGGGCGGCCAGCGCGAGTTCGTCGAGACGCTGGCGCGCGCGGCGGTGGCCGTCGGCGTCGCCGGGCTTTTCATCGAGACGCACGAGGATCCGGACAATGCGCCCTCCGATGGCCCCAACATGGTCCATCTGAAGGACATGCCGCGGCTCCTGGAAAAGCTTCTGGCCTTCGACGCCGTCGCCAAGTCCGCTTAGGCGCCGCAGCGGCAGCCGGATTGTAATTCGCCTGTCATCGATTAAGAGACATTGTCACTGACCGCACGGCATTGGGTTTACCTCAGGGAGAGATCATGACCGCCATTACCGATATCATCGCACGCGAAATCCTCGATAGCCGCGGCAATCCCACCGTCGAGGTCGACGTCTATCTCGAAGACGGCAGCATGGGCCGCGCCGCGGTCCCCTCCGGCGCCTCCACCGGCGCGCACGAGGCGGTCGAACTGCGCGACGGCGGCAAGCGCTATGGCGGCAAGGGCGTCGAGAAAGCCGTCGAGGCGGTCAACACCGAGATCTTCGACGCGATCGGCGGTTTCGATGCCGAAAGCCAGATCCACGTCGACAAGACGATGGTCGCGCTCGACGGCACGCCCAACAAGTCGCGCCTCGGCGCCAACGCCATCCTCGGTGTCTCGCTCGCCGTCGCCAAGGCCGCGGCGGAGGCGTCCGGCCTGCCGCTCTACCGCTATGTCGGCGGAGCCCCCGCCCATGTCCTGCCGGTCCCAATGATGAACATCATCAATGGCGGCGCTCATGCCGACAATCCGATCGACTTCCAGGAATTCATGATCATGCCGGTCGGCGCGGAAAGCCTTCGCGACGCCGTCCGCATCGGCGCGGAAGTCTTTCATGTCCTCAAGAAGGAACTCGCCGCGCAGGGTTACAATACCAATGTCGGCGACGAGGGCGGCTTTGCTCCCGGCCTGAAGAGCGCGCCGGAAGCGCTCGACTTCATCATGCGCTCGGTGGAAAAGGCCGGCTACACGCCGGGCGAGGATGTCTGCCTGGCGCTCGACTGCGCCTCCACCGAATTCTTCAAGGACGGCAAGTACGTCATGGAAGGCGAGGGCCGCACGCTGGAGCCCGGCGCCATGGCCGAATACCTGGCTGAACTCGTCGGCAAGTATCCGATCATTTCCATCGAGGACGGCATGGCCGAGGACGACTGGGATGGCTGGAAGGCGCTGACCGATCTCGTCGGCTCCAGGTGCCAGCTCGTCGGCGACGATCTCTTCGTCACCAACTCGGCGCGCCTGCGCGACGGCATCCGCATGGGCGTCGCCAACTCCATCCTCGTCAAGGTCAACCAGATCGGCTCGCTGACCGAAACGCTGGATGCCGTCGAGACCGCGCACAAGGCCGGCTACACGGCCGTCATGTCGCACCGCTCGGGCGAAACCGAGGATTCGACGATCGCCGATCTCGCCGTCGCCACCAATTGCGGGCAGATCAAGACCGGCTCGCTGTCGCGCTCCGACCGGCTTGCGAAGTACAACCAGCTCATCCGCATCGAGGAAATGCTGGGCCCGCAGGCGGTCTACGCCGGACGGTCCATTCTGAGAGCCTGACACCACATAACTTGATGATCTGAGGAAGCCCGGCTCGTCCGGGCTTTCTGTGTTTCAGGCGATCAACGATTGCTTAAGCAAGTTCTGCGAATTTGAACCATCGTAATGAGTTTCGAGGACGTCGCGGGGCATGTGGACCAAGCACCATAAGGAAAGAAAACTCGGTCGTTTCGTCCTCCCGCTCATTACCGTCGCCTTCCTTTCCTATTTCGGCTATCATTCGGTCAATGGCGAGCTCGGGCTGATTGCCACGGAGCATTTCGAGCGTCAGCGGCTCGATCGGCTGGCCGAACTGGAACGATTGACGGTAAAGCGCCAGGCGCTGGAGCGTCAGGTGCAGCTTCTCAGCGACGGGTCGCTGGAAAAGGACATGCTGGACGAGATCGCGCGTTACCAGTTGAACGTCTCGCGCGACGACGAGATCGTGATCTTCAACAACTATTTCTAGATTAACCGAATTCCGGTTAATTTAATTTCCCCGTGCGTTATCAATAGGTTGCGCGGAATGTGAGCCATGCATTTATGGCATTGCTGGGGTGCTTTTTCTTCCCTATGGTAGCGCCCTGAAACGAGACCTGCAGCACATGAGGGAGGGATGAATGGCGCCTAGAAAAACCGCGTCTGTATCCGGCCGCAAATCAGCGGCGAAGCCTGCACGAAAAGACTTCAACGGCGGAACCATCGCGGAGTTCGACAAGGAACACGAGCTCCAGGCCTACCGCGACATGCTGCTGATCAGGCGCTTCGAGGAAAAGGCGGGCCAGCTTTACGGCATGGGCTTCATCGGCGGCTTCTGTCACCTCTACATCGGCCAGGAAGCGGTCGTCGTCGGCATGCAGATGGCGCTCAAGGAAGGCGACCAGGTCATCACCGGCTATCGTGACCATGGCCACATGCTGGCAACCGGCATGAGCGCGCGCGGCGTGATGGCGGAACTGACGGGGCGCCGGGGCGGCTATTCCAAGGGGAAGGGCGGCTCCATGCACATGTTCTCCAAGGAAAAGCATTTCTACGGCGGCCACGGCATCGTCGGTGCGCAGGTCTCTCTCGGCACCGGTCTCGCCTTCGCCAACAAGTATCGCGGCAATGACAGCGTCTCGACCGCCTATTTTGGTGACGGCGCCGCCAACCAGGGCCAGGTCTATGAAAGCTTCAACATGGCCAACCTGTGGAAGCTGCCGATCGTCTACGTGATCGAGAACAACCGCTACGCCATGGGCACGGCCGTCTCGCGCGCCTCCGCCCAGACCGATTTCTCCCAGCGCGGCGCCTCCTTCGGCATTCCGGGCTACCAGGTGGATGGCATGGACGTGCGCGCCGTCAAGGCGGCCGCCGACGAGGCGGTCTCCTATTGCCGTTCGGGCAAGGGGCCGATCATCCTCGAAATGCTCACCTACCGCTATCGCGGCCACTCCATGTCCGACCCGGCGAAATACCGCTCCAAGGACGAAGTGCAGAAGATGCGTTCGGAGCACGATCCGATCGAGCAGGTGAAGAACCGCCTGCTGGAGAAGGGCTGGGCAACGGAAGAGCAGTTGAAGGCGATCGACAAGGACGTCCGCGACATCGTTTCCGATTCCGCCGACTTCGCCCAGAACGATCCGGAGCCGGATACGTCCGAACTCTACACCGACATTCTGCTCTGAGACGGGGAGGGACACCCAATGCCAATCGAGATTCTCATGCCCGCCCTCTCTCCGACCATGGAAGAAGGCACCCTCAGCAAGTGGCTGAAGAAGGAAGGCGACACGGTCGCCTCCGGTGACGTCATCGCCGAGATCGA
>JAEZHO010000208.1 GCA_023416545.1 Pseudomonadota bacterium | reverse complement strand
CGCGGCTCAGTTCGCCGCCGGATAGAGAAGGTCGACGATATAGGAGGCGTCGAAGCGGGCATCGATCATGCCGTAGGTCGAGCGCCAGCCACCCGCAAGACGGGTTTCCAGGAAGGCATCGGCGATCTTGCCGGCGCCGAGGCGGGCCAGTTCGGCGGCACCGGCGGCGAGCGCGAGCTGCTCCACCAGAAGGCGCGCCGCTCCCTCGTCCGTCTCGCAGAGCGCCATAGCGGCCCTCAGAACCTCGATCGTCTTGCGACCCGATGCGCCGAGATCCCGCTCGAAGCCGGAAAGGACGAGTTCGAACAGGTCCTTGCCGCGCGACAGGACGCGGAGGACGTCCAGCGCCATGACATTGCCGGACCCTTCCCAGATCGCGTTGACCGGCGCCTCGCGGTAGTGGCGGGCCACCGGCCGCTCCTCGACATAGCCGTTGCCGCCGAGGCATTCCATCGCCTCGTAGATCAGCGACGGCGCGATCTTGCAGTTCCAGTACTTGATCACCGGCGTCATGACCCGCGCGAAAGCCGCGTCCGCCGGGCTGCTTGCCGCGCGGTCGAAGGCATCCGCGAGCCGGAAGGCGAGCGCGGTCGCGGCCGCGACGTCGAGCGCCATGTCCGCCAGCACCCGGGTCATCAGCGGCTGGTCGATCAGGTTCTTCCCGAACACGCTGCGGCCACGGCAGTGATGCACCGCTTCGGCGAGCGAGGCGCGCATGATGCCCGCCGACGCAAGCGCGCAGTCGAGCCTCGTCAGGGTCACCATGTCGAGAATGGTGCGGACGCCGGCGCCCGGGTCGCCGAGCAGATATCCGAAGGCATCGGTGAACTCGACCTCGGAGGAGGCGTTCGACCGGTTGCCGAGCTTGTCCTTCAGCCGCTGGAACTGCAGGCCGTTGGCCGAACCGTCCTCCAGCAGGCGCGGAACGAGGAAGCAGCCGATCCCCTCGCCGGTCTTGGCCAGCATGACGAAGGCATCGCTCATCGGCGCCGACATGAACCACTTGTGCCCGGAGAGGCGATAGATCCCCTCGCCCACCCGCTCGGCGGTGGAGCGGTTGGCGCGCACGTCCGTGCCGCCCTGCTTCTCGGTCATGCCCATGCCGAGCGTGATCGCGCTCTTCTGAAGGGCCGGCCGGTTGGAGGAATCGTACTTGCGCGACAATATCTTCGGCGCCCATTCCTTCTGCACTCGCGGCGACGCCATGAGGGCGGCGACGGAGGCGCTGGTCATGGTCAGCGGGCAAAGATGGCCGCATTCGAGCTGCGACGTCAGGTAGAAGCGCGTGGCGCGCGCCTTGTGTTCGCTGCCCTTGGCCTCGGCGACGCTCTCCCAGACCGAGGAATGGAGCCCGATGGACATGGAACGCCGCATCAGGGCGTGCCAGGCCGGATGAAACTCGACGACATCGAGCCGCTCGCCGCGCGGACCATGGGTGCGCAGCTTCGGCGGGTTCTCGTTCGCCATGCGCGCCAGTTCCTGTGCCTCCGGGGACGTGGCGTACTGGCCGATGGAATCGAACTCCTCGCGCAGCGTGCGGTGCAGGCCGGCGGTGAGATCGACCATCAGGGGATCTGAGCGGTAGGCATTGATGCCGGACCAGGGTTTCGGCTGGTTCAGTTCGGCAAGCTTCTGTTCGGTCCGGGTATTCTGTGTCATGCTTGGCTTCTAGCCCGTTTCTCTGAAAAATGCATGAGGATGAGCGGACTTTTCCCGTCCATTCGCTTGCCCGTTTCCCGGCCAGTCTTTATAGACGCCCGAACGCAAGCGGAGACACCTCATGGTCTTCTTCCCCCACCGCCACCTTCTCGGCATCAAGGGCCTTACCGAACAGGATATCACCTTTCTTCTCGACAAGGCCGACGAGGCCGTGCAGATCAGCCGGCAGCGCGAAAAGAAAACATCCACCCTGCGCGGGCTGACCCAGATCAACCTGTTCTTCGAAGCATCGACGCGCACGCAAGCCTCCTTCGAGCTTGCCGGCAAGCGGCTCGGCGCCGACGTCATGAACATGTCGGTCGGCAATTCGTCGGTGAAGAAGGGCGAGACGCTCATCGACACCGCGATGACGCTGAACGCCATGCACCCGGACGTGCTGGTGCTTCGCCATTCCTCCGCCGGAGCGGCCGCGCTCCTGGCGCAGAAGGTCGCCTGCTCGGTGGTCAACGCCGGCGACGGGCAGCACGAACACCCGACGCAGGCCCTCCTCGACGCGCTGACGATCCGGCGCGCCAAGGGCAAGCTTTCGCGCATCATCGTCGCGATCTGCGGCGACGTGCTTCATTCGCGCGTCGCGCGCTCGAACATCCTGCTTCTGAATGCCATGGGGGCACGGGTGCGCGTCGTCGCGCCTGCGACCCTCCTGCCCTCGGGCATCGCGCAGATGGGCGCCGAAGTCTTCCACTCGATGGAGGAAGGCCTCAAGGATGCCGACGTGGTGATGATGCTGCGCCTGCAGCGGGAGCGGATGTCGGGCTCCTTCGTGCCGTCCGTCCGCGAATACTTCCATTACTACGGACTGAACGCCGAGAAGCTGAAGGCCGCCAGGGAGGATGCTCTCGTCATGCATCCCGGCCCGATGAACCGCGGCGTGGAGATCGCATCGGACGTGGCCGACGGCCCGCAGAGCGTCATCGAGCAACAGGTGGAAATGGGGGTTGCCGTGCGCATGGCAGTGATGGAGACGCTGCTTCTCTCGCAGAACCAGGGGGCACGGGCATGACACCAGCGCTCGTTCTCAACAACGCCCGCATCATCGATCCGTCCCGCAATCTCGACGAAGTGGGCACGATCGTCGTCGGCGACGACGGCCGCATCCTTGCCGCAGGGGCAGATGCCCGCAACCAGGGGGCGCCGGACGGCGCGCAGGTCCGGGACTGCAAGGGCCTTGTCGCGGTACCGGGTCTTGTCGACAGCCGCGTCTTCGTCGGCGAACCCGGGGCTGAACATCGCGAGACGATCGAATCCGCAAGCCGTGCCGCGGCCGCGGGCGGCGTCACCTCCTTCATCATGATGCCGGACACCGATCCCGTCCTCGACGACATCGCGCTGATCGAGTTCGTCAAGAAGACCGCCCGGGACACTGCACTTGTCAACGTCCATCCGGCCGGCGCACTGACGAAGGGGCTCGCCGGCAAGGAGATGACCGAAATCGGCCTGCTTCAGCAGGCGGGCGCCGTCGCCTTCACCAATGGCCGGCACGCGCTGCCGGACACGCTGGTGCTGCGTCGGGCGATGACCTACGCCCGGGAATACGGCGCCGTCGTCGCGCTCGAACCGCGCGAGACCTATATCGGCAACGGGGTGATGAACGAGGGGCTCTTCGCGAGCTGGCTCGGTCTCTCGGGCGTTCCTAAGGAAGCAGAGATCATTCCGCTGGAGCGCGACCTCAGGATCGCCGGACTGACGCGGGCGAAGTACCATGCCGCGAAGATTTCCGTGCCGGACTCCGCCGCGGCGATCCGGCTTGCCCGCGGGCGCGGGGCGAACGTCACCTGCGGCATCTCGATCAACCACCTCTGCCTCAACGAGAACGACATCGGCGAATACCGGACCTTCTTCAAGCTCTCCCCGCCGCTGAGAACCGAGGAGGACCGGGTCGCCATGGTCGAGGCCCTGGCTGCCGGGACCATCGACATCATCGTCTCCTCCCATGATCCGCAGGACGTCGACACGAAGCGCCTGCCCTTCGCCGATGCCGCCGATGGCGCCGTCGGCCTGGAGACGATGCTTGCAGCCGCGCTTCGACTGCATCACTCCGGACAGGTGCCGCTGATGCGCCTCATCGACGCCATGTCGACCCGCCCGGCGCAGATCTTCGGCCTCGACGCCGGCACGCTCAAGCCGGGCGCAAAGGCCGACATCACGCTGATCGACCTCGACGAACCGTGGATCGTGTCGAAGGATGCTCTCCTGTCGCGATCGAAGAACACGCCCTTCGAGGACGCCCGTTTTTCCGGCCGCGCCGTCGCGACCTATGTCGCCGGCAAACGCGTCCATTCGCTTTAAGGAGACGTGCCGGTGAGTGACCTGTTGACCTGGCAGATCGGCGGCGGGGTGGCGATCGCTTCCCTCGCGCTCGGCTACCTCCTCGGCTCGATCCCGTTCGGCCTGCTGCTGACCCGGATGGCCGGCCTCGGTGACATCCGGTCGATCGGATCGGGCAATATCGGCGCGACTAACGTGCTGCGCACCGGCAACAGGAAGCTTGCGGCCGCAACCCTCCTCCTCGATGCGCTGAAGGCGACCGTCGCCGCGCTGGCCGGCACCTATATCGCCGGACCGGAAGCCGGGCTTCTCGCCGGCTTCGGCGCCTTCCTCGGGCATCTCTTCCCGGTGTGGCTCGGCTTCAAGGGCGGCAAGGGCGTGGCGACCTATATCGGCATGCTCCTCGGCGTGGCGCCGATATGGGTGCTGGTCTTCGCGGCCGTGTGGCTCGCCGTCGCCTTCGTCAGCAAGTACTCGTCGCTGTCCGCGCTGGTTGCAACCCTTGTTATTCCGGTTGCATTGTGGATAGTAGGTAGCGAAAAGGTTGCTCTCGTCATGGCGATCATGACGGCGGTGACCTGGTGGCGCCACGAAGCCAATATCAGGCGGCTTCTGGCGGGCACGGAAGGCAGGATCGGCCAGAAGGGATAGCGAGAAGGGATAGCGATGCCCGACGGCGGCGCAAGACGACAGGGGATTGCGCTCACCGACAGGCAAAGGATCGCCTGGCTTCGCCTCATCCGCAGCGACAATGTCGGGCCGGCCACCTTCCGCGACCTCATCAACCACTTCGGCTCGGCGGAAAATGCGCTGGCCATGCTGCCGGAACTGTCCAGTCGCGGCGGAGCCTCGCGCACGATCCGCATCGCCTCCGTGGAGGATGCCGAACGCGAACTCGAAGCGGCCCGCCGACACGGCGCCCGTTTTGTCGGCATCGGCGAGCCAGATTACCCGCCGGCCCTGCGGCAGATCGACGGCGCTCCGCCGCTCCTCGCCACAATGGGACGTTCGTCCGTTGCGCTCAGCCCCTCGGTCGGCATCGTCGGCTCCCGCAATTCCTCGATCAGCGGCGCGAAATTCGCGGCCATGATCGCCCGCGACGTCGGCCGCGTCGGCTATAGCGTCACGTCCGGGCTTGCCCGCGGCATCGACACCGCCGCGCACCGGGCGAGCCTGGATACCGGGACGATCGCGGTGCTCGCGGGCGGGCTCGACCAGCCCTACCCGCCAGAAAATGTCCCGCTCCTGAAGGAGATCGTGGCCGGCGAAGGGCTGGCGGTCAGCGAGATGCCCTTCGGCTGGGAGCCGCGGGCGCGCGACTTCCCGCGCCGGAACCGGCTGATCGCGGGCATTTCGCATGGCGTCATCGTCGTCGAGGCCGCGCAGAGGTCCGGCTCCCTGATCACGGCGCGAATGGCCGGGGACTTCGGCCGTCTCGTCTTTGCGGTGCCGGGCTCTCCGCTCGACCCGCGATGCCACGGCACCAATGGGCTCCTGAAGGAGGGCGCGATCGTCACCACGTCTTCGGAGGACGTCCTCGAGGCGCTTGCGCCACTGGCCGGGCTCGACGGCGGTGGCACCGCGGTGATCGAGGAGACCGGCGACGAGGTGGACGCGACCGCCCTGCTTCCCCCCGATGACAGCGACCGCGCCACGATCATTTCCTCGCTCGGCCCAACCCCGGTCGAGATCGACGACATCATCCGGCACACCGGCCTCTCCCCATCGGCCGTCTATCTCGTCCTGCTGGAAGTCGACCTCGCCGGTCGCCTACATCGTCATGCCGGGGGTCTTGTCTCGCTGTCCATGAGTGAATGATCGGGGCCTGCGCCCGGAATGAACGTCACCCGCTTCGACATAGGCCATCTCGATCAGGTAGCAGAGCATGTCCGCGCCTTCGTTGCGTGCAACCTGATGCAATTCGCCCAGCATCTGGCGGATGTAAGCGATGGCTTCCTTGTCCTCCAAACCCGCACGCTCCGAATCCATGACCGATCCCGTCGCCCCCGCAATCCGATGGATGAACCTCCATCGTTGGAACAGGATAGATTATTTATCGCAGATTGCAATCTAGGGTTAAATCTCCCACTGGTTGTATCGCGTTGTATCGGCTAAATTGACCTCGGCACTTGACCGCGGCTCAATCGCCATCCATGTCGGAACCAAAATCCGGTCCGGAACCCGTGTCCGCGTCCGGCCATGCACCTCACAGAGAAGCTCAATGAACGTCGTCGTCGTCGAATCTCCGGCCAAGGCCAAGACCATCAACAAGTATCTCGGGCCCGGCTACAAGGTTCTCGCATCCTTCGGGCATGTCCGCGACCTGCCCGCCAAGGACGGATCGGTTCTTCCCGACCAGGACTTCGAAATGTCCTGGGAGGTCGACAGCGCCTCGCAGAAGCGCATCAAGGACATTGCCGACGCGGTCAAGGCATCCGACGGCCTGTTCCTTGCCACCGACCCGGATCGCGAAGGTGAAGCCATTTCCTGGCACGTCCTCGATCTTCTCAAGAAGAAACGCGTCCTCGGGGACAAGCCCGTCAAGCGCGTCGTCTTCAACGCCATCACCAAGAAGGCCGTGCTCGACGCGATGGCGGCGCCGCGGGACATCGACGTTCCGCTGGTCGACGCCTATCTCGCCCGCCGCGCCCTCGATTACCTCGTGGGCTTCAACCTTTCGCCGGTTCTGTGGCGCAAGCTGCCGGGCGCGCGCTCGGCCGGACGCGTGCAGTCGGTCGCGCTGCGTCTCGTCTGCGACCGCGAGTCGGAAATCGAACGCTTCGTCTCGGAAGAATACTGGAACATCTCGGCACTGCTCAGGACCCCGCGCGGCGACGAGTTCGAGGCGCGGCTGGTGTCGGCGGACGGCAAGCGGCTGCAGAACCGCTCGATCAAGACGGGTGACGATGCCAATCGCCTGAAGGCGCTGCTCGACGGCGCAAGCTACGTGGTCGAGAGCGTCGAGGCGAAGCCCGTCAAGCGCAATCCCGGCCCGCCCTTCACGACCTCGACGCTGCAGCAGGCCGCGTCCTCCAACCTCGGCTTCAACGCCTCGCGCACCATGCAGGTGGCCCAGAAGCTCTATGAGGGCGTCGATATCGGCGGCGAGACGGTCGGCCTGATCACCTATATGCGTACCGACGGCGTGCAGATGGCGCCGGAGGCGATCGAGGGTGCGCGGCGCGCCGTGCAGGAACAGTTCGGCGAACGCTACGTGCCGGAAAAGCCCCGCTTCTACTCCACCAAGGCTAAGAACGCCCAGGAAGCGCACGAAGCCATCCGCCCCACCGATTTCAACCGCACGCCCGACAAGGTGCGACGCTACCTCGACGCGGACCAGGCACGTCTCTACGAACTGGTCTGGAAGCGCGGCATTGCCAGCCAGATGGCATCGGCCGAGATCGAGCGCACGACCGTCGAGATCCTCGCGGAGAACGACGGCCAGAAGGCAGGCCTGCGGGCCGTCGGCTCGGTGATCCGCTTCGACGGATTTCTCGGCGCCTATACCGACAGCCGCGAAGATGCGGAACCTTCCGACGAGGGCGACGAGGACGGACGGCTGCCGGAAATCAACGCCCGGGAAAAGCTCGACAAGAACAGGGTGAATGCCAGCCAGCACTTCACCGAGCCGCCGCCGCGCTATTCCGAAGCCTCGCTCATCAAGAAGATGGAAGAGCTCGGCATCGGACGTCCCTCGACCTATGCCGCCACCCTCAAGACGCTGAGCGACCGCGACTACGTGACCATGGAGAAGCGCAAGCTGATCCCGCAGGCCAAGGGCCGCCTGGTCACGGCGTTCCTGGAGAACTTCTTCACGAAGTATGTCGAGTACGACTTCACGGCGGACCTCGAGGAGAAGCTCGACAGGATTTCCGCCGGCGACCTCGACTGGAAGCAGGTTCTTCGCGAATTCTGGCAGGATTTCTTCGCCCAGATCGAGGAAACCAAGGAACTGCGCGTCACCAACGTCCTGGACGCGCTCAACGAGGCGCTCGCACCGCTGGTCTTCCCCAAGCGCGAGGACGGCAGCGATCCGCGCATCTGCCAGGTCTGCGGCACGGGCAAGCTCTCCCTGAAGCTCGGCAAATACGGCGCCTTCGTCGGCTGCTCCAACTATCCGGAATGCAACTATACGCGCCAGCTCTCGCAGGAAGGTGCGGAAGCGGACGCAAACGGCCTCAACGAGCCGAAGTCGCTCGG
>JAEZHO010000195.1 GCA_023416545.1 Pseudomonadota bacterium | reverse complement strand
GAAACGTCCGCCACCGCGCCCTGCCCCCCGTAGCGGCTGATCGAAACGCCCGGATACGCCTTCAGGAGCGAGGGAAGATCGGCTGCCGCCGACCGGTCTATTTCCTCTCGATCGATGACGGTCACGGTCGAGGTGACGGAGGCGAGCGCTGATTCGCGCCTCAGCGGGGTCAGCACGATCGTCTCGAGCGTGGTCGCCTGGTTCGCGGTTTCAATCCCGTCCTGAGCATGGGCCCCTCCGGGCGCGCTCAGCAGGATTGCCGCGCCGATTATTCTCAAATTACTCATTTCAGCCCCAGTCTACGTGCACGCAGCACATTGCCAACTTCGCACCGCAGGCGGACCTGAAATCTGGGAATGGACGTCGAGGATGGTACCCGGACGGCCTCCGCACGCGGCAACTTCTTCAAGTTGTCACCGCTACGGACGGCCGCGCCCGAACGCGCCCCGCGTTCAGACATGGGTGACCGGATAAGGCAGGTCTCCTGACTTCCGTGTCATCGCGTCGCCCCCGCCTTCCCGCATCCATCCCGAAGGAAGAAGGCAGTGGCATTGTGGAGGCTGGCTCGACGGTTACAGTTGCGGGGGCAGTCACGGACTGGGCTTCCGAAGAAGCCGCACCGTGTTCCCATTTAATCCACCTCTCGGCGGAGCCAAATCCGGGATCAGGACTAGTGGAACTCTCGCCCCCGGTCAACGACGTCTCTCGACGCCGGCCGTACTCTCCGGCGGGTTCGGGTCCGATGGCGGGGAAAGGTTGAGGACGGCGACGTCGGCCGGCACCTCAAGGCGGTGCGGCGGGCGCAAGATCGCGTCTCGCGCCCGCGCCGAGGCCGCTGGGGAGGAGCATGCAGCCGGCCCGGCTGTTTGTGTCCGGCTAGTGGAGGCCGAATTCGGCGAGCAGCGACTGGCGCAGCGCGACGAACCGGGGATGGCCGCGATCGCGCGGGCGCGGTAGGTCCACATCGATCGTCCTCACAAGCGTCCCCTTCTGCTTCGGCAGGATCAGCACCTTGTCGGCGAGGTATATGGCTTCCTCGAGGTCATGGGTGACGAGGACCATGGTCACGTGCTCCTCCTCCCAGATCCGCGCGAGTTCCTCCTGCATGGTCATCTTCGTCATGGCGTCGAGCGCACCGAGCGGCTCGTCGAGCAGAAGGAGCTCCGGCTGGACCGCGAGCGCCCGGGCAATCCCGACCCGTTGCGCCATGCCCCCGGACAGTTGCGCCGGATAGGCATCGGCGAACTCGATCAGCCCGACCAGCCGAAGGTACCGGCGCGCCTGCTGCAGCGCCTCGGTGGCCGGCAGTCCGCGCACTTCCAGGGGAAAGGTGACGTTCTGGCTCACGGTGAGCCACGGCAACAGCCGTGGCTCCTGGAAGATCACCGCCCGCTCCGCCCCCACGCCATGAATGGGGGCGTTGTCGATCAACACGTCCCCGCCGTCGGCGGCCTCCAGTCCCGCCAGGATGCGAAGCAGCGTCGTCTTGCCCGAGCCGCTCGCCCCGACGATCGCCACGCACTGCCCGGCGCCGACGTCGAGATCGATCCCCCTCAGGACGTTCAGGTCACGGCCATTGAGGGCAAAGGACTTGGAAAGGCCCCGTATGGAGACCTCCCCGCGGCGGTGTGCGACAGCTTCCACGATCAGCCTCCGCTCGCCAGTGTCTGGGGTGCATAGAGGATGTCGGACGCCGAGAGCTGCCCCTTGCCGAGCTTTCCTTCGCGTTCCAGCACCTCGATCCAGAACTGCAGGTCACGCTCGACGGCACGCCCGCCGGGCCTGACGCCATAACCGGCAAAATACTGGGCGATTTCCGGGTTCTCGCCTCTTTCCTTCAGCACCCGCGCGAGGATTTCCTCGGTCTTTTCCGGGTTTTCGCGAGCGAAATCCAGAGCCTTGGCGGAGGCTTCGACGAAGGTCCTCGCTGCTTCAGGATGCTCCTCCGTCCAGTCGCGCCTGAGCACCACGAAGCCGCCGGCGATCTCGCCCAGCACGTCCGTGTCGTCGAAGATGGCCCGCAGCCCGCCGGTCTTGCGCGCCGCGCCCTCGAACGTCGTCTGCCAGTATCCGAAGGCGGACACGTCGACCTGCCCGGCCCTCAGGACCTGTTCCAGTTGCGGCCCGGGCACGACGACCAGCCTCGCGGCGTTCTCGGGCAGTCCTTCGGCATGGAGCGCTTCCCGGATCGTGTAGTCGAGATGTGCCCCCAGCGTGTTCACCGCGATCGTCTTGCCGGCGATGTCCTTGACGGAGCGGATCGGGCTCTCCTCCAGGACGTAGAATATGCTCTGGACCTGGTCGTTGATGCCGTTGCTCGGATAGGCCGCGACGAAGTCGTTTCCTCCGGCGATCGAGTTGATGACCGCGGCGGTGGCGGCACTGCCGATATCGGCGCTGCCGGACGCCAGCGCGAAGAGAGACTCCGGCCCTCCTCCGGCATAGCCGATGTTTTCCAGCACCACGCCGGTGCCCTCGAAATATCCGAGTTCCTGCGCCAGTTCATGCGCCGATACGCCGCCGTGGCTGGCGAGGTAGCGAAGCCTGGTTTCTTCCGCCGCCTGGGCGCCGCTCAGGAGTGCCGTGCTGGCAAAGAGTGCCACCGCGGTGTGCATGGCGAGAAGGGAGAGATGTCTGCGGGTAATGTTCATGATCGTGAGCCTTTACGTGACGAGGTGGATCAGCGGTTCAGTTCGTTCCAGCGGCAGAGCCTGCGCTGGACGCGTTCGAGGGCGTAGTTCGCACCGAGCCCGAGGATCGCGAGCAGGAAGATGGCGGCGAACATCAGCGGGATCTGGAAATTGTACTGAGCGTTCATGACCTGGAAGCCGACGCCGCTGTTCGCGCCGATCATCTCGGCCGCGATCAGGAGCAGAAGCGCGGTCGTGGCACTCAGCCTCAGCCCGACGAAGATCGACGGCACGGCGCCCGGCAGGACCACCCGCCGGAAGATCGTCAGCCGCGACGCCCCATAGACACGGGCCATCTCGATCAGCTTCGGATCCGCCTGCTTCACCCCGCCGATGGTGGCGAGCAGGGTCGGGAAGAGGGTCGCCCAGAAGATCACGAAGACCTTGGAGGCCTCCCCCAGTCCCAGGAGCAGGATGAAGACCGGATAGAGGGCAAGGGCCGAGGTCTGCCGGAAGAGCTGGAGGATCGGGTCGAGGCTGCGCTCGACCGCCTTTACCTGCCCCATGAACAATCCGAGCGGGATGCCGATGATGACCGCTGCCGCAAACGCGATGCCGGCGCGCTGCAGGCTGATGGCGATGTCGTCCAGGAGGAAGCCGCCCGCGAGCCCCCGCCATAGGGCGGCGAAAATGGTATCGAGCGGCGGAAAGACAGCCGGGTTCAGCCACCCCACCTCACTTGCCACCTGCCAGAAGGCGAGGAAGCCGAGGAGCAGGCCGTAGCGGCTGGCAAGCCGCGTCAGTCCGGCCGCCGTTGCGGCAACCGGCTTTCCCAGCGACGGAACGGCGGGACCGGGTGGGCGATAGGCGCCCGTGTCTTCCGACTGAATGATTGACATGTGC
>JAEZHO010000428.1 GCA_023416545.1 Pseudomonadota bacterium | reverse complement strand
ACTGTCGAGAGCGTCAAGGCGGCATCGGACGTCTATTGTCCGCTCGACGGCGAAGTGACGGAAGTCAACCAGGCCATCGTCGACGACCCGTCGATCGTCAATTCCGATCCGCAGGGCAAGGGCTGGTTCTTCAAGCTCAAGCTAAAGAACCCTTCCGATGCCGATGCTTTGCTTGACGAATCGGCCTACAAGGACCTCATCGGATGACCGACTCCACCGATTTCCACTTCACCGACTACCAGCCCTACGACTTTGCCAACCGCCGGCACATCGGCCCGTCGCCGTCGGAGATGGCGGAAATGCTCAAGGTCATCGGCTATCCGACCCTGGACAGGCTGATCGACGCGACCGTGCCCGCGTCCATCCGCCAGACCGAGCCGCTTGCATGGGGCGCGCCGCTGACGGAGCGCGAGGCGCTGGACAAGCTGCGTGAGACGGCAAACAGGAACCAGGTTCTCGTTTCGCTGATCGGACAGGGCTATTACGGCACGATCACCCCGCCGGTGATCCAGCGCAACATCCTCGAAAACCCCGCCTGGTACACCGCCTATACCCCCTATCAGCCGGAAATCTCGCAGGGTCGCCTGGAAGCGCTCCTGAACTTCCAGACGATGATCTGCGACCTCACGGGCCTCGATGTCGCCAACGCCTCACTCCTCGACGAGGCAACGGCGGCGGCGGAAGCCATGGCGCTCTGCCAGCGCCAGGCAAAGACCAAGGCGACTGCCTTCTTCGTCGACAGGGAGTGCCATCCGCAGACGATAGCCCTGATCCGGACGCGCGCGGAGCCGCTCGGCTGGACGGTCATCGTCGGCGATCCCTTCACCGACCTCGACCCGGCCGACGTCTTCGGCGCCATCTTCCAGTATCCCGGCACGCATGGCCATGTGCGCGACTTTTCCGGACTGATCGCCCGCCTTCATCAGACCGGCGCCGTGGCCGCCATGGCCGCGGACCTTCTGGCCCTGACCTTGCTGAAATCGCCGGGCGAGATGGGCGCCGACATCGCGATCGGATCGTCCCAACGCTTCGGCGTGCCCGTCGGATACGGCGGACCGCACGCGGCCTACATGGCAGTGAAGGACGCGCACAAGCGCGCCATGCCCGGGCGGCTTGTCGGCGTCTCGGTCGACGCCCGCGGCAACCGCGCCTACCGCCTGTCGCTGCAGACGCGCGAGCAGCACATCCGCCGCGAGAAGGCGACGTCGAACATCTGCACCGCGCAGGTCCTGCTCGCCGTGATGGCCTCGATGTACGGCGTCTTCCACGGACCCGACGGGCTGAAGGCCATCGCCCAGCAGGTCCACAAGAAGGCCGTGCTGATGGCCAAGGGCCTGGAGAAGCTCGGCTACACGGTCGAGCCGGAAACCTTCTTCGACACGATCACCGTCGAGGTCGGGCACATGCAGGGACTGATCCTGCGGGCAGCGGTCGCCGAGGGCGTGAACCTTCGCAAGGTCGGCAACAGCCGGATCGGCATGTCGCTCGACGAGCGGACCCGCCCGGCCACGCTGGAAGCTGTCTGGCGCGCCTTCGGTGGCGATTTCAGGGTATCGGACCTTGAGCCGTCCTACAGGCTGCCGTCCGAGCTCCTGCGCAAGTCGCCCTACATGACGCATCCGATCTTCCACATGAACCGCGCCGAAAGCGAGATGACCCGCTACATCCGCCGGCTCTCGGACCGCGACCTGGCGCTCGATCGGGCGATGATCCCGCTCGGTTCCTGCACGATGAAGCTCAATGCGACGGCGGAAATGCTGCCGATCACCTGGCCGGAATTCTCCGACATCCACCCCTTCGTGCCTGCCGATCAGGCGGCCGGCTACCGGGAGATGATCGACGACCTGTCCGAAAAGCTCTGCCAGATCACCGGCTACGACGCCTTCTCCATGCAGCCGAACTCCGGCGCGCAGGGTGAATATGCGGGCCTTTTGACCATCCGCAACTACCATATCGCCAATGGCGAGACCCATCGCGACGTCTGCCTGATCCCGACCTCCGCCCACGGCACCAACCCGGCGTCGGCGCAGATGGCCGGCATGAAAGTCGTGCCGGTGAAGGCCCGGGAGAACGGCGACGTCGACCTCGACGACTTCCGCGCCAAGGCCGAGCAGCACGCGGAAAACCTCTCCTGCTGCATGATCACCTACCCCTCGACGCATGGCGTGTTCGAGGAGACGGTGAAGGAGATCTGCGAGATCACCCACAGGCACGGCGGGCAGGTCTACCTCGACGGGGCGAACATGAACGCCATGGTCGGCCTGTCGCGCCCCGGCGATATCGGCTCGGACGTTTCCCACCTCAACCTCCACAAGACCTTCTGCATTCCGCATGGCGGCGGGGGGCCGGGCATGGGGCCGATCGGCGTCAAGGCGCATCTGGCGCCTTACCTGCCCGGCCATGTTGCATCGGATGGTCGTGATGGCGCGGTCTCCGCCGCACCCTTCGGCTCGCCGTCGATCCTGCCGATTTCATGGTCCTACTGCCTGATGATGGGCGGAGAAGGCCTGACGCAGGCAACCAAGGTTGCGATCCTCAACGCCAACTACATCGCCGCGCGGCTGAAGGGCGCCTTCGACGTCCTCTACAAGTCCGCGAACGGGCGGGTCGCCCACGAGTGCATCATCGACACGCGCCCGCTGAACGCCTCGGCAGGCGTCAGCGTCGACGACATCGCCAAGCGCCTCATCGACTGCGGCTTCCATGCCCCGACCATGAGCTGGCCGGTTGCCGGAACGCTGATGATCGAGCCGACGGAATCGGAGACCAAGGCCGAGATCGACCGCTTCTGCGATGCCATGCTGGCGATACGCGAGGAGGCCCGAGACATCGAGGAAGGCCGGGCGGACAAGTCGAACAATCCGCTGAAGAACGCCCCCCACACGGTGGAGGACCTGGTCGGCGAATGGGACCGGCCCTACAGCCGCGAACAGGCCTGCTTCCCGCCGGGCTCCTTCCGGGTCGACAAATACTGGTCGCCCGTCAACCGCATCGACAATGTCCACGGCGACCGAAACCTTGTCTGCACCTGCCCGCCGATGAGCGAGTATGCGGAGGCGGCCGAGTAAGATATCGGGATGTAGAATTGCCGGCCCTGCAAGGGGCCGGCAATGCCCTCGAAAGACGACGCCTGTATTTATTTTCCCCCGGGCCTTGTTCGGGTGCGATTAAACACTATGTTAGTGCTATCGAACTTTGCTAGCGACTTTTGTCCTCAGCCACGGCTGTTTCAGATTTCCTCTCAATGTCGATTTTTAGATCGGTCGGAAACGACCGGGCCCACCCACGATTGAAGGAAATCGTTATGAATACAGGTATCGTAAAGTGGTTCAACAGCACCAAGGGCTTTGGTTTCATCCAGCCCGACAACGGCAGCCAGGACGTTTTCGTCCACATTTCGGCCGTTGAGCGTGCAGGCATGCGTGGCCTGACCGAAGGTCAGAAGATCAGCTACGACATCGTCCAGGACAAGCGTTCGGGCAAGAGCTCTGCAGACAACCTGCAGGCCGCCTAAGGAATTTCATCGCTCCGCGCGACCACGGATGTACTGGCGCGCTTGAGGCGATGATGTGGAAGGTCGGGAGCAGTCCCGGCCTTTTGTTTTTCCGCCTCGCGGAAACGTCGCGTGCACACCGTGTGCTGGCACGTGGCTATACGACCCGGGGGCAGGATCACCCGCCTCCCCGCGGGATTGCATGTAACGGGCAGAGCCGAGTGCATCGGCTCGGGAAATGACGGCCACTGGCCGGAAAGGAGATATTTTTGCAGGTACTCGTCAGAGACAACAACGTCGATCAGGCCCTTCGTGTCCTGAAGAAGAAGATGCAGCGGGAAGGTCTCTTCCGCGAGATGCGGGCGCGCAGCGCCTACGAGAAGCCTTCCGAGAAGCGGGCGCGGGAGAAGGCAGAGGGTGTCCGCCGGGCACGCAAGCTGGCCCGCAAGAAGGCCCAGCGCGAAGGATTGCTTCCCGCACCAAAGAAGAAGGTCGTCGGCCGTAGCCGCTGATGACAAAGACAGCGCGGTCCCAGCGGCCGCGTCTGCGCTGACGCAAACAAGAGGATATTCAATGACTGCCCCCACAGAAGAAATCTTCAAGCCGACGAAGCTTTCGGCCCAGGCAAAGGCGGAACAGACCAATTCCGTCGTCCGCGATATCCTCGCCGCGGAAACGGCAGCGCGTGAGAGCAAGACCGAACGGTTGAAGGCCCTGCGTCTTGCGCAGTCGCAACCGGAACCCGCACCGCGCAAGCGCGGCCGCAAGGCGTCTGCGTAAGCGGCCGGCAGGCGCGACGGCGGTCCGACATTCTTCGACACGCGCGCCGCCTGACAGGCTGGTAGCCATCCAGGATTGCGCAACAGGAGACCTTGGACATGGAAGAAGATCACAGCGGAAGTGGGCTTTGGGACAAGGCCTTCGACGTCGACTCGCAGTCCGGTACGGGCCGCATTATCGCGCTCATCCTCGTATTCGCCGTGCTTGGCGGAACAATCTCCTGGCTGATCGGCTGATCGCCGACGCACGAACACGCGACTGAACCGCCCGCCGTCAGACGTCTTGCCTGCGACCTGAGCGCCATCCGTATCCTTCACGGCGCAATTATCGGCGGTTAAACATCGCCTGTGCATCCTTTGGCAATTTCTGCCCACGCCCCACGAAACCTCCATGCACCTTGCGTAGTTCTTTCTCCGACGGCTGTCGCTTTCTTGGCGCCTCGCCGGAGAACGCTACGGATCGGGTACGCCACATGATGCAACAGAAGGAAACACCGTCGGCCGTTCCGCTTGCGCCCCAGGACCTCGAGCTCCTGCAACGCTTCCTCTCAGCCTGGTGCGACGAGAACGGCGTGGACGCCGGAACGGATTCTGCGTCGGACATCGCGGCGGCGCTGATCGACTGGTATCTGTTCAAGGTGGACGACCGAAACCTGCTCAAGCTTTCCCTGGACGACCAGGGCCCGGCCGCCACCCCGCAATTGCAGCGGCTCGTTGGAAAGCTCGACGATATCGAAGGCGAATGAGCGGAGCAGGTTCGCCATCCACTCGCCCCGCCTTTTGCGGGGTCTGCAGAGCCGGAAGCCACCTTCCCCTTTTCTCTTCCGCGGCTCTCGCCTAGGGTCGCACCATGTCCTTCCTTGCTTCTCCCCGAAAGTCATTTGCTGCTGCCGCCTGCCTGATGGCGGTCTTCATTGCCGCTGGTGCAGCAAGTGCCGAACCTGCTCCGTCATCTTCGGCCGTCGCCTTTCCGCCTGCGCCATTGCCTCCCGCCGAGCACTGGCAGCCGCTGGAACAGGTGAAGACCTATTCGGTCCGCGGCACGACCGGTATCGATCTCTACCGCTCGATCGGCGACCGGGGCCCTGCGGCCGGCGTCGGGCAGGCCGTGGCGATCACCGGGTTCAAGCTCACCTGGACGCGGGACTATCGCCCCCAGCCCGACGGTTCCTGCATACTCGCCGTCGCCAAGCCGAAGCTCGTCATCACCTACACGCTGCCGAAGGCCCCTTCCGGCCTGCCGCCGGTGGTCGCCGCCAAGTGGAAGCGATTTATCGAGGGCGTCGAGAAGCACGAGCGGGTGCACGGCGCGCAGATCATCGACATGGTGCGGGACATAGAGGCGTTCAGTCGCGGGCTGGCCGCCGAAGGCGACCCGAAATGCCAGAAGGTGCGCCAAAAACTCCAGGCGAGGCTCAAGGAATTCTCCGACGAGCGGGTCCGCCTGTCGCGCGAATTCGACGCCGTCGAACTGACGGAGGGAGGCGCGGTCCACCAGCTTATCCTCGCGCTCGTCAACACCCCCGATTACTGATCATCGAAAAATCCCCCGCGACGGATGCCGCGGGGGATTTCTTTGGCCGGGGGAAACCGGTCTTTACTGCTGTCCCTGGGTCTCCGTGCGCAGGCCCTCGAAGGCCGGGGCATCCTCGAGCTGCTGCCGGGTGACGTTGACGACGATCCGCTCCGGCAGGCCGTCCTCGCCGATCATGATGGCACCGCTTTCGCTGGTCGCTTCGGCCATCTGGTCGTTCCCGGTTGCGGGCATGCCTGTGCCGGTGGTGCCGCTATTGTTGGTCATCGCCGTATCCGTGCCGGTCGTGCCGGCGGCCGGAGGCGTCGTACCGGTGGCGGTACCGGTCGCGGCAGTGGTTTCTCCCGAAACACTGCCCGGCGCGGCTGCCGGATTGGACTTCGAGACCTGGTCTGCCTCGGCCTGCGTGGCGCCCGGGCCAAGCTCCAGCGCGCTGATGTCCACGGCGACGTCCTTCTCGCCGATCCCGAGGAAGCCGCCGACCCCGATGATCACGGCATTCACGGAGCCGTCCTGGCTGACGAGCACGTCGTTGATCTCGCCTATGCTCTCGCCATCAGCGCCGTAGACCGATTTGCCCTCGAAGTCGCTGACGCGCCATGCGCCGGTTTCCGGCACCGTGACGAATGGACCTTCGGTCGTGGCGCTGGCGTCAGCCGACTGGTCCATCGGTTTCGGCGTCGTCGCATCCTGGGCATTCTGGTCTGCGGCACTGCCCGGATTGGTGATCGTCGTGCCGGATTGGCCGGCTGCGGTCTGTGCCATCGCCGCCATCGGAAATGCAGCAGAGAGGAGAAGAACGGAAAGTATGCGCTTGGCCATGAGAAAGCTCCTTGTTGGGTTGTCGTTTCGCGTGTGCAAGGGACAGCGATCTAACCCGAGGGCCAAGCCATGGTTCCGGAGTGGTGCAGGTAAACTAGATGTGA
>JAEZHO010000343.1 GCA_023416545.1 Pseudomonadota bacterium | reverse complement strand
CGGACGTCCAGACGGTGATCGAAAGCCGCGGTCCAGGCCCGGGGTCGCGCGTCCGCGAGGTTCTCTGGGGCTCGCGCTTCCAGGTCCATCACCGGTTGGCCGACCGCTTCTACCGGGACGGCGTGCTACTGGTGGGGGATGCCGCACATGTGCACAGTCCGGCGGGCGGACAGGGAATGAACCTCGGCCTTCGCGACGCGGTCCTGTTGTCGCGAGCGCTTGCCGACGCCATACGCAGCGGGAGCGATGTCCGGCTTGCCGAATACGATGTTACGAGGAGAGCCGCAGCGGAGAGGGTGCTCGAGCGTACCGACCGTCTCACGCGCCTTGCGACCATGACGCCGGCGGTTTCGCGCTGGGGCCGAAACCAGATGATCCGCCTTGCGGGCGCGCTGCCCTTCGTGCGGCGATCTCTTGCCGAGGCGCTGGCCGGATATTCCTGAGGGGAGATGCGGAGAGGATAAACCCCGGGCATGCAGCGAGGATGCCCGGGGTTTCTGTGTCGCCCGTTTCGGGCAGAGCTGAGGTCAGGCCTCGGTCCGTGCAGCCTCTACGAGCTTCTTGACGTCGCCCAGTCCGCTCATCTTCGCCTTCCAGGTCAGGAGCGGGGCGTAGAAACGCAGATATGCGAACATCAGCGCGATCGAGATATAGAAGCACATGACTCCCATATACGTCGGGTTGAACAGGCGGTCGTAGCGGCCGTTGAGGATGATGGCGTTGTACCACACGACGGCGGAAATCGGCATGGCGATCAACAGGCCGAGCGGCACGAAACGGTTGAAGATCAGCATCAGGCCGCAGACGATCTCGAGCGTCTTGACGATATCGAACAGGCCGACCTCAATCATGGTGACGAGCATCTGGGAAGACAGCGGCGTGTTACCGACCGGCTGCGGGAAAATGGGCGGCAGGCCCGCCTGCGTCAGCCAGTAGGACGTACCCGAGACCAGCATCCAGCCGCCGAGATAGAGACGTCCGAGCGAAAGCAGGATCTTGACGATGGTTCCGAGGCTCCACTCGTAGGTGATTTCCTTAGACATGACTTCCGTTACTCCTGCGAGATGTAGCGCTTGATGCTGTCGATGCGGCCACCGCGCGGGCCGACGTGGTAGATGTCGACGACGGTCTTTTCGGTTCCTGCCTGGGTCAGCTTCTGGACCGCCACGACGGTGCGTCCGTCGCCGATGAGCGGCTGCAGCAGTTCGGAAGTCACCTGTGCGCCATCGACGAATTCGGGGAAGAGGGTCTTGTCGAACTCGGCGTTGGGAGCAATGTATTCGCCGGCGGCAAAACCGCCCTTGCCGTTAACGTAGACTTCCTCGCGGAAGTCGCTGAGCATCTGCTTGGGCATCTTGTCGAGGGCCGGTCCCCATTGCCAGCCGGGCGCAACGTGAAGCTGGTAGTAGATGTTGGCGAGGAACAGGGCGGCAATGATGAGCGAAGCGACATAAAGCGTTCGCTCCGATATGCGGTGTGACCTGGACAAGTCTTACTCCTTGATAATCCTGGTACGTGTGTGACGGTGCTATTTGCCGTGGTATTGCCACGATTACGGCAGCGCTCTATCCAAAACGTGGCAGTTTCGCAACTTCAGTACGTTCGAATAAACTGTGATTTGGATCATTTACCCCTATTTTTTTGCAGGTAAAATCCAAGGCTTGAGGCGGATCCTCTGCTGCATAACGCATCACGCCGCCGCCTCCGGCGCGTGGGTAAAGCGGCGCTCGCGGCAAGTATAACGTTCATCTTTTCTACGCCATCTTCCTGTAAACGTTGAAACTTTCGTGTGCCTCCCGCGCCAGGCGGCATCGACCGAAGGCGGACAGGCGATCGCCATGTCGCAGGCCCTCCTGCGACCGGGGCGGCACAGGGCCGGGCCTGCCGGGCCGGAAGGAGGTTGAGACGCTTTGCCGCTCCCCTCAGGAACCCCGTGGCCTCAACCTTGTTGGAGTTTTCGTTACCCCAACCAAGGAGCTACCCGATGTTCATGCGCGTTGATCAACTGCAGGCTGAACTGCCGCCGCCGAAGGCCGCGGACCCGAATGCCGCCGCCGCACTCCAGGAACTGCTCGGGGGCAAGTACGGGGAGATGTCGACCCTCGGCAACTACATGTTCCAGAGCTTCAACTTCCGCTCCAAATCGAAGCTGAGGCCGTTCTACAGCCTCGTCGCCAGCATCACCGCCGAGGAACTGGGCCATGTGGAACTGGTCAGCAACGGCGTCGCAATGCTCAACAACGGGCCGGACATTCCGGGCGGCGACGAAGGCGACGGTGGAGACATCTCGGGCGCGCCCTTCGAGGACATGAAGGACATCCGGCTTGCGGCGAGCTTCCTGTCGGGCGGCGGAGGCGCCATGCCGATCAACAGCAACGGCCAGTCCTGGAACAACGACTTCATCACCACGACCGGGAACGTCGTCCTCGACCTCCTGCACAACTTCCATCTCGAATGCGGCGCGCGGCTTCACAAGCTCAGGGTCTACGAGACCGTCAGCGATCCGACGGGTCGGGAGGTCTGCGGCTATCTCCTGGTTCGCGGGTCGGTACACGCCCATGCCTATGCGCTGGCGCTGAAGAAGATCACCGGGGTGGAAATCGAGAAATTCCTCCCCTGCCCCAATATCCCGCTCGGCAACATTCCCGAGTGCCAGAAATACCTCGACGAGGGGTCGCATCGCCGGCTCTATACCTGGAGCCCGAAGGACTACAAGGAGATCGCCTCGATCTGGAGCAATGACGAGGTCGCCCTTCCGACCGACCCGCCGGGGGAATTGGAAGTCATCGACGGCATGCCTGACGGCGGCAAGATCCAGCAGCTCACCGGCGTGCCCTCCGCCTTCACGCCGGACTATGCGCCGGAGGAAATGTTCGAGATCGCCGAGAAGCTCTACAAGAAGTCCAGGTAGCCGACCTGTCGAGTGTCGTCCCCGGGTGTCGTACCGCCTCGGGGCGGCACCTAGCCGGCACATGCGCGCAAAGCCGCGCGACGAGGTGCGCCTCGCGCGGGCTTCAATTCCCGCAAGATCCTACAAGATTGCCGGTCGCCCGCCCGCCTAACGTCCACTCCCCTGTCCCGGCAACGAGGAGTGCCTGTAGTGAACGAACCGTCCGCGACCCGCCACCAAGCCGCCGGCTCCGGCCCCCTCACGGCGGCACCGCCGGCGGCAGACAACCCGTTCATGACGCGCGAATTCGCCCGCGTCTACGAGCGGACGGGGAGCCGTATCACCGGCCCGATTGCCTTCGAGGCCCTGCGGCGCGTCGGTCCGGTGGGGCCTGGGGTCCGCGTGCTCGACATCGCGGCCGGCGCCGGCGCGCTCGGCATTCCCGCAGCCTTCAGCGGCGCGACGGTTCTCGCCGTCGATATCGCGCCGGGCATGGTCGATCTCCTCGCCGAGCGCCTCGCGCCCTTCCCGGACGCCAAGGCAC
>JAEZHO010000383.1 GCA_023416545.1 Pseudomonadota bacterium | reverse complement strand
AATTCTCCGTCGGCGACCGCGTCTTCCACATCAAGTTCGGCAACGGCAACATCGTCGCCATCGAAGGCAACAAACTCACCATCGACTTCGACAAGGCCGGCCAGAAGCGGGTGCTGGACGGGTTCGTAGAGAGGGTGTGAGGAGCTCACTCCTCCTCGCTCTCCCAGTTCTCATGGGCGTGTCGCACGCGAAGCACGAGAACCTCGCCGTCTTCCTGGATGAGGTAGACGACGAGGTGCGCCTTGAATGGCTGGATGCGCACCGTCGGGACGATCTCGCGGCGCTCCCGCGCCATGCGCGGATGGTCGCCGATCAGGGTCAGCAGCGTGAAGAGTTCCCGATGATAGCGTCCGGCGTGCGCCTCGCCGAACGCGAGGATGCCATGTTCGGCGATAGCGATGATGTCTTCTTCCGCCTCACGAGAAAGACGGAAGCCCACGATCAGCGCCCCTTGCCCCGAGCCCGCTTCTTCGCCGCGTCGAACAGCGCCGACGCCGACTGCTCGCCGATCCCGCTCGCCAGGCCCTCATCGACCAGCCGCTGCATGGCGGCGATCTTGTCGGAGCGCTCCTGGTCACGTCGAATGAGATCCCGGACGTAGTCGCTCACGTTTGAATAGCGACCGGATCGGGCCTGATCCTCGGCCCAATCCTTCATCTTGTCCGGAAGGGATACGTTCATCGTCGCCATGGCAAGCACCTCGTTTGCCGAGATGATGGCAAACTTTGTCATTCCTTGCAATCGGCGGGGGAAACACAGGCGTTCCCCCGGCTTTCGCTTCACCCCTACCCCTCCAGAAACCCCACCACCTCGGTTACCCTACCCATTTCGTCCACGCGCGCGACATCCATGCCCCGTGCAACGGTCACCTCGTCGGGGGAGACGAGGGTCCAGGAAAACCGGGTGAAGGGGCCGTGGCCGTCGGGGGTGCCCGAAAGTTCGAAGCGATGGCCGGGGAAAGGGGCGCGGGCGGCGGCGATCATGGCGGAGATGCCGGCGGGTCCCTCGCCCTCCATCAGTGGGTCGGCATAGCGGGCGGCGGGGGTCCAGTCCCTGGTCAGCGCGGCGGTCCGGTTCGCGTCGTCCACCTCGTTCCAGAGGGCGAGATAGGCGTTGGCGATGGCGAGATGATCGGTCATGGTCGTGGTCCTTTCGTTGATCACGGCGTCAAGGCTGGACCGGTCCGCGGTGCGGAACAATTACCTCCGAGGTAATCGCATTCCGGCCCGCCTCTGCTAGGGTCGGCGCATGACCCGACACGACACGCTCACCAGATCATCCTCTTCCAGGGCCGGCGTCGGCGCCGTGCTTCGCGAATGGCGCAGCCGCCGGCGCATGAGCCAGCTCGACCTTGCGCTCGACGCCGAGATATCGGCCCGGCACCTGAGCTTCGTCGAAAGCGGGCGATCCTCGCCGAGCCGCGATCTGCTGCTCAGGCTCGCCGAGCGGCTCTCCATGCCGCTTCGTGCCCAGAACCGCCTGATGATGTCGGCGGGATATGCGCCCGTCTACGGGGTCGAGGCCTTAGACGCGCCGGAGCTTGCGGAGATCCGCCAGACAGTGGAGGCGATCCTTGCCGGCCACATGCCCTTCCCCGCGATTGCCATCGACGCGCAATGGACGCTCGTCCAGGCAAACGGTGCAGCGATGGCACTGTTCGACGGAGTGGACCCGGCCATGCTGTCGCCACCGCTCAACGTGCTGCGGGCGAGCCTCCATCCACAGGGTCTCGCACCGCGCATCGCCAACCTCGGCGAGTGGCGCCACCATGTACTGGAGCGACTGCGGGTGCAGATGGAGGGCTCGGGCGATCCCCTCCTCGCTGAATTGCACGCAGAGCTTTCCGCCTACCCTTGTCCCCCTGCGTCTGGACCTGCGCACGCTCACGCCCATCCGCTGCTCGCCGTGCCGCTCGAACTGCGGATGCCGGGAAGCGAGCGGGTGCTGCGCTTCATCTCGACCACGACCGTTTTCAGCACCGCCACCAGCGTCACGCTCTCCGAACTGGCGCTCGAATGCTTCTACCCGGCCGATCCCGAGACACGGGCGGCCCTGATCAAACCGGAAGAAAGGGGTGCCCGATGAGCGTTACCTATCTGATCGAGTTCGACGTGAAGCCTGCCGAGAAGGAGCGTTTCCTTTCGCTGCTGAACGGCGTTCTGGACGCCATGCGTGAGGAGGCGACGTTCGTAAACGCGACGCTGCATGCCGACACGGCGAACGATACCCGCTTCCTGCTCCACGAAACGTGGCAGAGCCACGAGGACGTGCTTTCCGTGCAACTTGCCCGGCCCTACCGCACGGCCTGGAACGAGGCGCTGCCGGAACTCCTGGCATCGGAGCGAACATTCTCCATGTGGCAGCCGTTGCGAAGGGATCCCGGAGCCTGAGAGGCAGCGCTCGTTGCACACCCCGTTGCACCGGATCGAGTACGGCGTTACCTCTCTTGAGGATAAGCGGAGGGCGGGCATGTTTCTCACCAATCACGACGTCGTCGAACTCACCGCATGGCGGAGGAAGCTGCACTCCATGCCGGAGATCTCCGGGGAGGAGATCGCCACCGCAGCGGAAGTCCGGGCTTTCCTCGCCGCAACGTCGCCCGACCGGCTGATCCAGGGACTGGGCGGAACGGGCGTCGCCGCCGTCTTCGAAGGGGCGGAAGACGGACCGACCGTGCTCTTCCGCTGCGAGCTCGATGCACTGCCGATCGAGGAAATCTCCGACCTGCCGCATCGCTCGCGCGTCTCCGGCAAGGGGCACATGTGCGGCCATGACGGCCACACCGCGACGGTCGCGGCCCTGGCGCGGGGGTTTGCCCGCAAGCGCCCGGGGCGCGGTCGCGTCGTGCTTCTCTTCCAGCCGGCCGAGGAGACCGGCGCCGGTGCGGCGGCCGTCATCGCCGACGCGCGTTTTGCCGAAATCCGGCCCGACTACTCCTTCTCGCTCCACAACCTGCCGGGCATCCCGCTCGGCCATGTCTGCCTGAAGGAGGGTATCGCCAACTGCGCCTCGCGGGGGATGAAGATCACCCTGACCGGCAGGACGGCGCATGCCTCCATGCCGGAGACGGGCACGTCGCCGATGCGGGCCATCGCCTCGCTGATGCCGGCGCTGACCGGCCTCGGTCGAGGTTCCGTCGCGGGCGGCAACCTGGTGC
>JAEZHO010000374.1 GCA_023416545.1 Pseudomonadota bacterium | reverse complement strand
CCAGTCCCCTACCGGTATCGATGAGGAAATCAGCCCTGCGGCGCTTTTCCTCATCCGGCATCTGCCGAGACAGAATCAGATTGAATTTTTCCTCCGTCATGCCCGGCCGCGCAAGGACCCGCTCACGCTGAATCTGTGGATCACAGGTCACGACGACGATGACGTCCACCCGGTCCTCCGCCTGGACCTCGAAAAGCAGGGGGATGTCGAGCACGATCATCTCCGCGTCGCGTGCGGCGTTCTCGGCCACAAAAGCCCGTTCACGTTCGCGGACAAGCGGATGGACGATGGCCTCGAGAACGGGAAAGTTAGCCGGATTCTCAGCCAGCTGACGCGCCAGCTCTCGGCGATCCACGTTGTCGTCCACGATAGTTCCGGGAAAGGCCTTGCCAATCGGCTCCACGGCGTCCGAACGATAGAGATCATGGACAACGGCATCCGCGTCACTGACCGGAATGCCCGCATCAGCGAACATGCGCGCCGTGGTCGACTTGCCCATTCCGATCGAGCCGGTCAACCCGATGACGATCATGGCTTCTGATCCATGTCGGCGATGACGAGGTCGCGGAGCGCGCGGTCGACCGTGGGCCGCACGCCGAACCATTTTTCGAAACCGGGCACCGCCTGATGGAGGAGCATGCCCAGTCCATCGACCGTCGAAAGGCCCTCCGCCTCCGCCTGCTGCAGGATCGGCGTCTTCAGCGGCACGTAGACGATGTCGGTCACGAGCGCGCCGGGGGACATGGACTTGAAGCCGATCACGGGAACCGCCTCCCCGTCCATCCCGAGGGAGGTCGTGTTGACGAACAGACCGGTTCCCTGGAGCACTTCCGAGAGCGCCGTCATCGGGTGGGCGTGGATGGTCGGTCCAAAGCGGTCGGCGAGTTCGCGGGCGCGTGGAAGTGTCCGGTTGACGACGTTGATCTCGGAAACGCCGCGTTCGCGAAGGGCCCAGATTACGGCGCGGCTGGCACCCCCGGCTCCGAGCACCACCGCCTTCGAGACCTTGTCCCAGCCCGGGTGGCGTTCATCGAGGTTGGCCGCAAAACCGTGTGCGTCGGTATTGGTCGCACAGAGTTTTCCCTCTTCCATCCAGAGAGTATTGGCGGCCCCCAGTTCCTCGACGACGGGATCACGACGATCGGCAAGCGCGCAGGCCGCTTCCTTGTGCGGGATCGTGACGTTGCCGCCGACGTAGGGCGAGGTGCCGGATTTCAGACCGGCGATGAATGCCGGAAAATCCTCGACCGTCACGGCCTCCCGCCGGTAGTCGCCGGGGATGCCGAACGTATCCAGCCAGTGACGATGGATGAGCGGCGAGCGCGAGTGCTTCACGGGCCAGCCGGTGACGAAGGCCTCGACCGTTTCACGTGAATCAGCCATCGATCGCTCCCATTTTTCGCAGTTTCGCGAGAAGCGGCAGCATGGGAAGTCCCAGGATCGTGAAATAGTCGCCATCGATCGCGGAGAAGAGATGGATGCCTTCTCCCTCCAACTGATAGGCTCCGACGCTCGACAGGAGCTTATCGCCGCAGCGCGCGACATAGCGATCGATGAAGGCCTCGCTCAGCGGGCGGACCGTCATGTCGGCATGGGAGACATGATCCCAGACAACCGCTCCATCCCTGGCGAGAGCCACGCCGCTGTTCAGGCGATGGGTCTTTCCGGAAAGCGCGGCTATGTGGCTGCGCGCCTCGCGGATATCCGCGGGCTTGTGGAACACGCGCTCGCCAAGCGACATGGTCTGGTCAGAGCCCAGCACGAGGGAGCCCGGAAAACGGCGGCTGACATCCAGCGCCTTCGCCCTTGCGAGTTCCACAGCCACCTGTTCGGGGCCGGCATGCATTTCGGTGAGGCGCCCCTCGATCGCCCGCTCGTCGATACCGGCGGGATGCGCCTCGAACGATAGGCCGGCATTTTGCAGGAGCATGCGGCGAAAGGGACTGGACGAGGCGAGAATAAGCGAGGTCATGGAGACAGCGATCCGGATATGGTCCGATTCGCTTACCTGACACGCGGTCTGAGCGCAACGATGGCGGCCGCCGTCTCTTCGATCGAGCGTCGCGTGACGTCGATCACCGGCCATCCATGCCGGGCGCACAGGCTGCGGGCATATTTCAGCTCTTCGTGGATATTGGCCTTGTCGGTGTAGTCCCTCCGGTCGAAGCCCTGCGTCACCCCGAGCTCGCGGTTTTCGCGCACCTGGGCGACGCGATCGGAGGTCGCGATCAGTCCGACGATCAGCGGCCGCGTCGCGCGCAGGAGACTTTCCGGGAGCTGCATGTCGAGCACGACCGGAAGGTTCGCCGTCTTGATGCCGCGATTGGCGAGATAGATGCTGGTGGGTGTCTTCGACGTGCGGCTGATACCGAGCAGCACCACGTCGGCCTGGTCATAATCCTCCGGCAGCTGGCCGTCATCGTGATCCATCGTGAAGTTGAGCGCTTCCATGCGGGCGAAATAATCGGCGTCCAGGGCGTGCTGCGCACCGACCCGCCGACGCGATGGCGAACCGAGATAGGTCTGGAACGTCGCCATCACCGGTTCGAGGAGATTGACGGACGGAATGCCGAGATCGCGGCAACGCAGGTCGAGCAGGCCGGCAAGCTCCTCGTCGACGATGGTGTAGAGGACAATGCCGGGTTCGCGGTCGATGGATTCCAGAACGGAGGCGAGCTGCCGGCGGCTGCGAACCAGCGGATAGATGTGTTCGATCGCCGCATAAGCCTGGAACTGCGCCGAGACCGCCCTGCCGGCCGACATCAGAGTCTCGCCCGTGGAGTCAGAAATCAGGTGCAGATGGAAGTAGTTTTTACGGTTCTCCACGCTGTTCTGGACCCTCTGTTGATAACCCGGGACAGGAGACCGCCCGGGGCCGCGCCGGCTGCCTCGGCTGGGATAACCTGCGATTTTTCCACATCCCTGTCCCGCGGGGACACGTTCCGGGGCGTTCTGTGGAGACCGTGGAAAGGTTCCGACTTCCCGGCCCGTTGTCAACAGGTTCTCCACAGGAGGCGTGCATTGCCGCTCTGCCTCATCCATCTGATCTTGCTTCGGAAATTTCGATTCGGCCAGTTGCGTTGGCGATCGGTCCGGATTTCCTCCACATCCCTCTGCCGAGGGCGGCGGATCGTCGCGTTGCCAGTGGAGGACGTTTAATCCTTGATACCCACCGACTCTAAGAAATAGAAAGCCTTTAAAAGATCTTTTCTTATTTTTTAGGAGAACAACGTGCCCGGCCCATCCCGGAAGATCGTCGACGTGCTGGAAGGCAAAACCGTTACCCCTCCTCCCGTCTGGCTCATGAGACAGGCAGGACGCTACCTGCCAGAATATCGGGAGACACGCGCCAAGGCGGGAAGCTTCCTCGATCTCTGCTATTCGCCCGACAGTGCCGTCGAGGTGACTTTGCAGCCGATCCGCAGGTACGGCTTCGACGCGGCGATCCTGTTCTCCGATATCCTTGTCATTCCCGATGCCCTGAAGCGCAACGTCCGCTTCGTACAGGGCGAAGGACCGCAGATGGATCCGATCGACGTTGCCGGCATCGAGCGGTTGAACGGGGACGGGGTGCTTTCCCACCTGAAGCCCGTCATCGAGACGGTGGGTCGGCTTCGAAAGGAACTGCCGGAGGAAACCGCACTGCTCGGCTTTTGCGGTGCCCCCTGGACCGTCGCCACCTACATGATCGCCGGACACGGAACGCCCGACCAGGCGCCGGCGCGGCTGTTTGCCTACCGTCACCCCGAGGTCTTCCTGCGGCTCCTGGATTTTCTCGCCGATGTTTCGGCAGAATACCTGATCGCCCAGATCGATGCCGGCGCCGACGCGGTCCAGATCTTCGATTCCTGGGCAGGCGTTCTCGGTGAACGGGAGTTCCAGGCCTATGCGGTCCGACCCGTCGCCCGGATGATCCGTACCGTGCGGGCAGCCCGACCGGGAGCGCGGATCATCGCCTTTGCCAAGGGCGCGGGAATGAACCTGAAGTCCTATCGCCAGCAGACCGACGCCAACGCCATCGGCCTTGACTGGAGCGTCCCCCTCTCTTTTGCGGCGGAGCTGCAGAAGGAGGGGCCCGTGCAGGGCAATCTTGACCCGATGCGGGTCGTCGCCGGCGGCCGTGCGTTGTCGGAGGGCATCGATGCCATCCTGCAGGCACTCGGAAACGGGCCGCTGATTTTCAATCTCGGCCACGGCATCACGCCCGATGCAGATCCGGCCCATGTGAGCGACCTGGTTCGTCAGGTGAGAGGATACAAGCCATGACGGAAATCGAGCGTCAAACGGACGAAAGCGCCGGGCGCCGGGCCTCGCGGAAGGCCTATGTCGCGATCGGGATCTTCGTCGCCCTGATCGCTGCCCTCTACTTCCTTCAGCCGGACAGCTTCGATCTCTGGATGAAGGCGCTGCATATCATCGCCGTGATCTCCTGGATGGCGGGCCTGTTCTACCTCCCGCGATTGTTCATCTACCACACGGATGCGGAGGTGGGCTCGGTCCAGTCGGAAACCTTCAAGGTCATGGAGCGGCGCCTTTTAAAGGTGATCATGAACCCGGCGATGATGATCACCTGGATGAGCGGCCTTTACCTCGCCTGGGCGAGCTTCGACTTCCAGGGGGGCTGGCTTCACGCGAAGATCGCCCTGGTGGTTGTCCTGACTGTCGTGCACGTGATTTTCAGCCGCGGCATGCGGACGTTTGGTGCAGACGGTCCGCGCCGGACGGCCCGTTACTGGCGGATGATGAACGAGGTTCCGACGGTGCTGATGATCGCGATCGTCGTCCTGGTGGTGCTGAAGCCGTTCTGAGATTCCCGGTTTCTGCCGGCATAGGCACGTTTCCCCTTGCGGGTGCCGGCATGAGTCGCTATTTTCTGCCATCTCATCTCGTGGCATGCTCGTAATCCCACTCCTCCCCGGAAAGCTCCGCGGCGAGAATTTCACCGGCACGCCTTTTTCCCTCATCGCCTATTACGTGGTCCCTTCATGGCTGAAATGAAGCTTCAAGAACTCAAGAGCAAGTCGCCGACCGACCTGCTGACCTTCGCCGAATCCCTCGAGGTCGAGAACGCCAGCACGATGCGCAAGCAGGAGCTGATGTTCGCGATTTTGAAGGTTCTGGCGAGCCAGGACGTGGAAATCATCGGCGAAGGCGTGGTCGAGGTGCTGCAGGATGGTTTCGGTTTCCTTCGCTCCGCCAATGCAAACTACCTGCCGGGACCCGACGACATCTACATTTCACCGTCGCAGATCCGTCGCTTTTCGCTGAAGACCGGCGATACGGTCGAAGGTCCGATCCGTGGGCCCAAGGAAGGCGAACGCTATTTCGCGCTCCTGAAGGTCAATACCATCAACTTCGACGACCCGGAGAAGATCCGCCACAAGGTTCACTTCGACAACCTGACGCCGCTCTACCCGAACGAGCGGTTCAAGATGGAACTCGACGTCCCGACGTCGAAGGACCTCTCGGCCCGGGTGATCGATCTCGTGGCACCGCTCGGCAAGGGCCAGCGCGGATTGATCGTGGCGCCGCCGCGTACGGGTAAGACGGTCCTGCTGCAGAACATCGCCCACTCGATCACCGCCAACCATCCCGAATGCTATCTCATCGTTCTCCTGATCGACGAGCGGCCGGAAGAAGTGACGGACATGCAGCGTTCGGTCCGCGGCGAAGTGGTCTCCTCGACCTTCGACGAGCCGGCAGTTCGCCACGTCCAGGTTGCCGAAATGGTGATCGAGAAGGCCAAGCGCCTCGTGGAGCACGGACGCGACGTCGTCATCCTGCTCGATTCGATCACGCGTCTCGGCCGCGCCTACAACACCGTGGTGCCGTCGTCGGGCAAGGTTCTGACCGGCGGCGTCGACGCTAACGCCCTGCAGCGTCCGAAACGCTTCTTCGGCGCCGCGCGCAACATCGAGGAGGGCGGTTCGCTGACGATCATCGCGACCGCGCTGATCGATACTGGCAGCCGAATGGACGAAGTCATCTTCGAAGAGTTCAAGGGAACCGGCAACTCCGAAATCGTCCTGGACCGCAAGGTTGCCGACAAGCGCATCTTCCCTGCCATGGACATTCTCAAGTC
>JAEZHO010000371.1 GCA_023416545.1 Pseudomonadota bacterium | reverse complement strand
CCCGCGAGTTCCGCATGGCGGCGCAGCAGCTTGACGCCGATCGAGTGGAAGGTGCCGAGCCAGGGCATGCCCTCGACGGCGCCGCCGACGAGCACGCCGATGCGCTCCTTCATCTCGCGCCCCGCCTTGTTGGTGAAGGTGACGGCAAGGATCTGGCTGGGGAAGGCGCGGCCGGTCGCGAGGATATGCGCGATGCGGGTGGTGAGCACGCGCGTCTTGCCGGTGCCGGCGCCGGCGAGCACCAGCACGGGCCCGTCCACGGTCTCGACGGCTTCCCGCTGCTCGGGGTTGAGGCCCGAGAGATAGTCGGGGACGCTGCGGTTCTGGTCGCGCGCGGCCATGGCGCGGGCGGCGATGCCGAGCCCTCCGGCGGACGGCGGGGGCGGTGCTGCCTGCGAAGCGCGGCGCTGTTCCGGCTCCTCGTCGAAGAACGGAATGTCGTCGAAAACGTTACTCATGCGGCCAATGTAGTGATTCGGGTCCGAAAGGCCAGAAAAGATGTTCTGCTTTCATTCCCGTGGTTCCATATGGGCGTGGCGAAATCAAGATGCGGCCGGCAGCGGGGGCGTCGCGAGCCGGGGGCCGCCCGAGGCGCGGCCTTTGCGGCTGACAATTGCGTGAAATCCCGCGATGTTACAAATCCGTAAGGATGGAGGGCGGCAATTGCGTATATAGTCCGCCGCATACATAGTGCCGGTTGTGTGCCGGCCGCATGCCGGATGTCCGATATACCCTCCCAGCGGAGACCTTGATGCGCATTTGGAAGCAGTTGCTCCTCAGTCTGATCGTCCTTTCCGGAGCACTTTGCCTCTCCGTCTTCCTGGTTCCAGGCGCCGGCGAAATGCTGGCGCGGATGGGCGTGCCGCAGTCGCTCGTTTCGGCAATCCGCCCGGAGGCGGGCGCGGAGACGGCATCGGGCGGCGCGGGCTCGCCGGGCAGGGGTCCCGGAGGCGGTGCCGGCGGTAGCCGCGCAACCCTCGTTGTCACCCAGGAGGTCGGCACCGGCACGGTCAACGACCGGCTTTCGGCGATCGGCAGCGGCGAGGCGATCCAGTCCGTGGTGGTCATGCCCCAGGCCGCCGGCACGATCGAGGAAATCCTCGTCACCGCCGGCGAGAAGGTCACCCGGGGCCAGGTCCTCGCGCGCCTCGACAAGGAAGAGCAGGTGATTGCCCGCGACCGGGCCCAGGTCGCGCTTCGCAGCGCCACGGAGCGGTCGCAGTCGCTCAGCAACCTCCGCTCCGTCTCCCGGCTCGACGTGCTCGACGCGCAGCTCGCCGAGGAGACCGCAAGGCTCGAGCTGTCGACGGCGGAACTGAACCTCAGGCGGCGCGAGATCCTCGCCCCGATCGACGGCGTGGCCGGCATCGTGCCGGTCAATGTCGGCGATAACGTCACCACGCAGACGGCGATCGTGACCGTCGACGACCGCTCGTCGGTCCTCGTCGATTTCTGGGCGCCGGAGCGGTTCGCCACGGCGATCGCGCCCGGCCATGCGGTCGAGGCCACGTCGATTGCCCGGCCCGGCCAGGTCTTCTCCGGCGTCGTGGATGCGATCGACAACCGCGTCGATCCGGCCAGCCGGACGCTGCGCATCCGCGCCCGCATCGACAATCCCGACGACGTGCTGCGGGCCGGCATGGCGTTCAGCGTCACCATGCGCTTCGAAGGCGATACCTTCCCCGCGGTCGATCCGCTCGCGGTCCAGTGGGATGCCGAAGGCTCCTATGTGTGGCAGGTCGTGGACGGCAAGTCGGTGAAGAACCGCGTCCGCATCATCCAGCGCAATCCCGATACCGTCCTCGTCGACGCGAACCTGGCCGCCGGCGATGCCGTTGTGATCGAGGGGCTGCAGCGCGTCCGCGAAGGTGCCGACGTCCGCGTTGCCGGCGCGGACCAGAATGCGGAGGTCGCGAGCCAATGACGTCTCACGACAGCAAGACACCGCAGCAGCAGCAGGATCCCGGCCAGAGCTTCACGGCGCTCTTCGTCCGCCGGCCGATCCTCGCCGCCGTCCTCAACACGCTGCTCGTGGTCGCGGGCCTGGCTGCCCTGTTCGGGGTCGAGGTCCGCGAGCTCCCCGACGTCGACCAGCCGGTCATCACCGTCCGGACGACCTATGACGGCGCGTCGCCGCAGACGATCGACCAGGAACTCACCCAGATCATCGAAGGTGCGGTGGCGCGGGTGAGCGGGATCAAGTCGATCTCGTCGGAATCGCAGTTCGGTTCGAGCCGCGTGACGCTCGAATTCACCGATGCCGCCGACATCGCGGTCGCCGCCAACGACGTGCGCGACGCGCTCGGCCGCATCACCAACCAGCTGCCGGAGGATGCCGATGAGCCGCGCATCATCAAGGCGGATTCCGATTCCCAGGCGATCATGCGGATCGCGGTCACCTCCAGCAATCTTTCCATGGAGGACCTGACGCTTCTCGTGGACAACGAGGTGACCGACCGTCTGGCCGCCGTCGACGGCGTCGCCGACGTCGAGCTCTACGGGGACCAGGAGAAGATCTTCCGGGTCGATATCAACCAGGCCGCGCTTGCCGGCCGCGGGCTGACCGTCGGCGACATCTCGACCGCGCTTTCGACCGCGGCGCTCGACGTTCCGGCGGGTTCGCTCGAGAGCAACCGGCAGAATATCGTGGTGCGGGCGACGGCGAACCTCACGACGCCCCAGGATTTCGAGAGCGTCCTCGTCAAGGACAATATCCGCCTGCGCGACGTCGCCACGGTGACGCTCGGCCCCGATGACGGCTCCACCGTGCTGCGCGCCAACGGCGTCCAGGGCGTCGGCCTCGGCATCATCCGCCAGGCGCAGTCGAACACGCTGACGATCTCGGAAGGGGTCAAGGCGGCCGTCGCCGAACTGCAAAAGAACCTGCCCGAGGGGACGCGCATCGTCATTACCAGCGACGACGCGGTCTTCATCGAAGGGGCGTTGCACGAGGTCGAGATCGCGCTCGGGCTTTCGGCGACCGTCGTGCTGATCGTCATCTTCCTCTTCCTGCGCGACTGGCGGGCGACCCTTATTCCGGCCGTCACCATGCCGGTGGCGCTGATCGGCACGCTCGTCGCGATCTATCTCGTCGGCTTCTCGATCAACATCCTGACGCTGCTCGCCATCGTTCTGGCCACCGGCCTCGTCGTCGACGATGCGATCGTGGTGCTGGAAAACATCGTGCGCCGGCGCGCCGAAGGCATGGGACCCCGGGCCGCGGCGGTCCTCGGCACGCAACAGGTCTTCTTCGCCGTCATGGCGACCACGGCGACGCTGGCGGCGGTCTTCATCCCGCTCTCCTTCCTGCCCGGCCAGATGGGCGGCCTGTTTCGCGAGTTCGGCTTCGTGCTCGCCTTCGCGGTCGCACTTTCCTCTGTCACGGCGCTGACACTCTGTCCCATGCTTGCCTCGCGCATGCTGACGAAACCCATCAAGGAAGTCGAAAGCGGGGTGCTCTACTGGATCGGCGAGAAGTTCGCGAGCCTCTATGCCGCCATCCTCCGCCGCTGTCTCGATGCGCCGGTGGTCGTCATCGTCGTCTCTGCGCTGATCTCGGCCGCCGCCTACGGGGCCTTCGGCTCGGTGCGCAGCGAACTGACGCCGCAGGAAGACCGGTCGATGGTGATGATGCGGCTGACGGCGCCGGAAGGCGTGAGCCTCGACTATACGCGCGACCAGATGCAGCGTGTCGAGGAGAACCTGCTGCCGCTCAGGCAATCGGGCGAGATCGCCAACATCTTCTCCATTTCCGGCTTCGGCAGCAACACCAACAGCGGCTTCATGGTGCTGACGCTGGCGCCCTGGGGCGATCGCGAGCGCAGCCAGGACGAGATCGTCCGGGACATCAACGCCGCCGCGCAGAAGGTCCCGGCGCTCCGGGGCTTCGCCATCCAGTCGAACAGCCTGCGCATTCGCGGCGCCGGCAACGGGCTGCAGATGGCCATGGTGGGCAGCGACCATGCGAGCCTCACCCAGGCGGCAATCCAGCTCGTCTACAAGATGGAGGACAGCGGCCTCTTCGATACGCCGAGGCTCTCGAACGAGCCGACACAGGCCCAGCTTTCGGTCGCCATCGACCGCGAGCGCGCCTCCGATCTCGGCATCGACATCACCGGGCTTTCCGCCGCCATGCAGGCCCTGCTCGAAGGGCGGTCGATCGTCGACGTCTTCGTCGATGGCGAGGCGATGCCGGTCAAGCTCACCTCCAACACCCAGCCGATCGACGATCCGACGGACCTCGAGAACATCTTCCTCAAGGCCTCGGACGGCAAGATCGTGCCGATGTCGACCATCGCGACGCTCAAGGAAGGCGCGGTGGCGCCGGAACTCAACCGCGAGCAGCAGCTGCCGTCGGTCTCCTTCTCCGGCAACCTGCGCGACGGCGTGACGCTCGGCGAGGCTGTGCTGGCCGTGGAGGAAATGGCCAGGCCGCTTATGCCGGCCGGCGCCCGCCTGCTGCCGCTCGCCGAAGCCGCCACGCTGGAGGAGAATTCCTCGGGCATGCTGATGACCTTCGGCTTTGCGATCGTCATCATCTTCCTGGTGCTCGCGGCGCAGTTCGAGAGCGTCCTGTCGTCGCTGATCATCATGTCGACCGTCCCGCTCGGGCTTGCCTGCGCGGTCTTCGCGCTGATCCTGACGGGGACCAGCCTCAACGTCTACAGCCAGATCGGCCTCGTGCTTCTCGTCGGGGTGATGGCGAAGAACGGCATCCTGATCGTCGAATTCGCCAACCAGCTCCGCGATGACGGGGCAGGGGTGCGCGATGCGATCGAGCGTGCCTGCAGCATCCGCCTGCGGCCGGTGATGATGACGATGATCGCAACCGTCATCGGCGGCCTGCCGCTGGTCCTCGCCCAGGGTGCGGGTGCCGAGGCACGCATTGCGCTCGGCTGGGTGATCGTCGGCGGGCTGGGGCTCGCCACCGCCGTCACGCTGCTCATCACGCCGGTGGCCTACGTGCTCATCGCCCGGTTCTCCAAGCCGCATGTTCACGAGGAACGGCGCCTGCACCAGGAGCTTGCGATCGCCACCCGGCGGGAGGCGAACGAGGACGGCGACCGGCCGCTGCTGGCGGCGGAATGACACCGGCCGCAAGCCGCGCGACCTAAGTCATCCATTCCGGTTGATCGGCTTCTTCCAGCCGGGGTTTCACGCCCCCGGCCATTTGGGCACCCCGCGCCGCGGGGATGGTTTCAGTCCTCCATGCCAATGGAAACAGCGGTGTAGGTGGAATCTCATCCCCCTTCATCCCCGGGGCTTTCCGTGCCGTTAGACTTCTGCCGTCCCACTTCGACTGCACCGGTGACGCATCGCCGGCGAAGCGGGGCCGGTGCCTGCAGGACTTGCGGTGATGCAAGCCGGTTCTGCAGGGCTGCGCAGAAGTGGTTCCCCTCTCGCATCGCGAGGCGTGCGTGTGCCGCACACAAGCCGGTCCCGATAATGAGAACACTATGGGGGGCCGCCGCAGAGGAACCGGAGTTGCGCTGGCAAAGAACACTGAACGGGATACGTCGCGTGTCACATAAAAACTAAATACGAGACACACGACGTGTCCCGGCCGACCCTGCTAGAACCGGGGAATGAAAAGAGTTCGACCATCCCGCTCCGGACGGACGCAGATAGATCCCCGGAACGCCAAGGGAGGAGTCCGTCGTCCTCCTGCCGATTTGTCGCATGGGGCGATCGACGGGCCTGCGGTTCTGGACAAAGCCGTATCCGTTGCCTAACCGGTGGAGACATTTTGCGGGGGAAAGATACCGATGGCGCTCAACGACGTTAAGGCCGGCATTCGCAACGAGGAGGGGATCGCCGCCGTGCTCGGCCTCCTCAAGCAGCAGTTCGGCGAGCGATTCCAGACAAGCCAGGCTTTTCGCGAGCAACACGCCCACACCACGACCTATCTTCCGGCGCAACTGCCCGACGGAGTCGCCTTCGTCGAAAGCGCGGAGGATGTGAAGGCGATCGTCAGGATCTGCGCCGCCCACAAGGTCCCGGTCATTCCGTTCGGGACGGGGTCGTCGCTTGAGGGCCAGATAAATGCGCCGAACGGCGGCATTTCCATCGATTTCAGCCGCATGAACCGTGTTATCGAGATCAATGCCGAGGACCTCGACGTGGTCGTCGAACCGGGCGTGACCCGCGAGCAGCTCAACACGGAACTGCGCGCCACCGGCCTGTTCTTCCCCATCGATCCGGGGGCGAACGCCTCGATCGGCGGCATGGCGGCGACGCGCGCTTCCGGCACCAATGCGGTGCGCTACGGCACGATGAAGGACAATGTGCTGTCGCTGACCGTCGTCACCGCCGATGGCGAGGAAATCCGCACCGCCCAGCGGGCGCGCAAGTCCGCGGCCGGTTACGACCTGACGCGGCTCTTCGTCGGAGCGGAAGGCACGCTCGGCGTGATCACCTCGGTGACGCTGCGTCTCCAGGGGATTCCGGAAAAGATCGGCGGCGGGGTCTGCGCATTCCCGTCGGTGAAGGCGGCCTGCGACGCGGTGGTCATGACCATCCAGATGGGCATTCCCGTCGCCCGCATCGAACTGCTCGACGAGATGCAGATGCGCGCCTGCAACAGCTATTCCGGCCTGTCCTACGCCGAGAAGCCGACGCTCTTTCTCGAATTCCACGGCACGGAGGAGACCGTCGCGCTGCAGTCGGCGCAATTTTCCGAGATCGCCGCGGATTGCGGCGGGGACAGCTTCAGCTTCACCCAGGACGCCGAGGAACGGAACCGGCTGTGGAAGGCGCGCCATAATGCCTACTGGGCCTCGCGCGCGCTCGCCCCGCATCTCAACGGCCTGTCGACCGACGTCTGCGTGCCGATATCGCGGCTTGCCGAATGCGTGGTGGAGACCCAGGCCGATATCGCAGCGCACGGCTTCCTCGCGCCGATCGTCGGCCATGCGGGCGACGGCAATTTCCACGTGCTGATCCTGTTCGACGACACGGACCCGGCCGACGTCCAGCGCGCCGAAGCCTTCGTCGCGCGTCTCAACGCCCGGGCGCTCGAAATGGGCGGCACATGCACCGGCGAGCATGGCATCGGCCAGGGTAAGATGGGCTTTCTGGAAAAGGAATTCGGCGGGGCCGTTGCCCTGATGCGGTCCATCAAGCAGAGCCTCGATCCGGACAATATCTTCAATCCCGGCAAGATCTTCCCCCCGCAGGCACGGGGGTGAGCGGCGCGCAATGCCTTGACTTGTCCGGGCGTCGGGTGGGACTAGTCTTT
>JAEZHO010000332.1 GCA_023416545.1 Pseudomonadota bacterium | reverse complement strand
TTCTGGATCATCTTGCCTTGCAGGAACTGCATGTCGTCGATGATCAGCAGGTCGATATTGCGCAGGGAATCCTTGAGGGTCAGGGCATTGTTGTCACGGATCGCGGTTGCGAAACGCCACATGAAGTATTCGGCCGTCAGGTATACGACCCGCGGCGCCCTGGCGCTTGAAACGGCGGCGTTGGCAATCGCCTGCAGAAGGTGCGTCTTGCCCAGCCCGACGCCGGAGTGGATGAACAGCGGGTTGAACCGCACGGCGCCCGCACCGGCCTCCGCGATGGTTCGCGCTGCCGCCAGGGCCACGCGGTTGGACGGGCCCTCGACATAGGTATCGAAGGTGTAGCGGGTATCAAGCGGCGATCCGAAAAGCGGAGCGGCGGCGTTCGGACGCGGCGTGGCCGCACCGGCCTGAACCGGTGCGATCTTGCCCAGTTCGCGCACGGCGGACTGGCGCGCGGCGGAGCTGGTTACGGCCGCGGCAGGAGCCGCCTCCGCCACACGGGTATGGGTATCGGCAGACGCGGGGCGCGGGTTGCGGCTGGCGGTCCTTACCAGGATCTCCACCTTCAGGATACCGGCCTCCTCCGCCTGGAAGAGGCTGGTGATCAGGTCGAGGTAGCGATTGGTGATCCAGGACTTCAGGAAGGTGGTCGGTACGCTCAGGCGAACGACGCTCTTGGAGAATGAATGAAGCTTCAGTCGCCCGAACCAGCTGGTGTATACATCCGCCCCAACCTGGGCCTTCAGCCGTTGCTTGACACGACCGAAGAGAGCTTCATGCGTCATGTCCGCGCTGTTCTCTTGGGCCTGTGATGCCGGTCCGAATCCCTGTCCTGCATGGTCCGCCTCGTTCAGCGCACGTGCCGTCGCCGTGTTGGTGTGCATTTATTCTGCCGCCTTCCACTTCTTGTACCGGCGGCACCGCTGCCGCCGGACTATCTTCGATCCCCGGGACCCCGACCCGCTGCCGCGAAATCGTGGATCCGTCCTACATTCTTCGTCGTGTCCGATGCCAGCCAAGAGACATCGGCCGATCGATTTCCCCTGTCGCGACGTTTCGCGACCATGCCTGCCGGCTCTCGTCCTCGTTTCGGCGAGAGCCGTCTCCACTCCCCTCACTATTCGGCCGAAGATGGTCGGCACTCATAGACAAAGCAATCGCGTTCGGATTCCTGGCGGAAACCGGCACACAACCTTCGGTTACAATGGAAAGCGGACATGGCAGTCCGCAGCAAGGGTCAAAAAGCTGCTGCTCCGCGCAATGAAAACGCGAATGGCTGCGGCCTTTATGAAGTCGTCCCCGTGCCCTTGCTGAAGTCATTTAGGCAGGATCAGGGTTGGAGATCAATGCCGATTTTTACCCTAAATTAATTGGCGACCGTTGACTCTTTCGAGCGGATTGGCATCACCGGAAACGGGTTTTGGAGAATCGCTGTTGAATCAACGAGATTCAAAAACGCCACCTCAAATTACCCGCAGCACACAGAAAAAATAAAAAAGAACTTGACTCGGTTTTCGCCTCATTCAAAGGGAGCCCGGAACCAGCACGCTGTGACAACCTCTAACAAGCTATTGATAAATATATATTTTTTCTGTCACTGCAGTGACACGTTGCGGCCGGTCTCCGTCATTCAACTGACGTGCAAAAGCCGGAATCAGAAAAGCCCGGCACAAGGGCCAGGCTCATCACAGATTTTTGATTTGCTAATATTAGGCCGAGAGAGCCTTCACGCGGGCCGCCAGGCGCGACACCTTGCGAGACGCGGTATTGCGATGAAGGACACCCTTCGTCGCTGCGCGGTGGATCTCGGGCTGAGCCGCCTTCAGAGCTTCGGCGGCAACTGCGACGTCACCGGTGGCAATCGCCTCTTCCACCTTGCGGATGAAGCCGCGAACGCGCGAACGGCGAGCCTTGTTGACTGCGGTACGGCGAGCGATCTTGCGGGTCGCCTTTTTCGCCGAAGTTGTATTGGCCATTTATGCCTCTCTACGAATTCGAACCAAACTCCACCGTTGCCGCGGTCGTCAGCGACCAAACCTTCAGCAATTCGGGAGCATTAGAGGAAGCCTTGACGGGCTTTCCCAACTGTGGCGCGGCATATAACTTGAATGACGCCCGCCGTCAACGCGCATTTTGCTTCAGCGGTTGGTGAAGTCGGGCTTCCGCTTCTCCACGAAGGCTGCCATTCCTTCCTTCTGGTCGGCGGTGGCGAACAGGGACTGAAACAGGCGCCGCTCCAGGCGAAGTCCCTCGGCCAGCGTCAGCTCGTCGGCCCTGTTGACGGCGTCCTTCGCCATCAGCACCGCGACCCGCGAGAAGGACGCAATCCTCGCGGCCGCCTCAAGCGCTTCATCGAGCAGGCGCTCCGTGGAAACCACGCGGGCAACGAGACCTGCCCGCTCGGCCTCTGCCGCGTCCATCATCCTGCCGGTCAGGACGAGGTCCATGGCCTTCGCCTTGCCCACCGCCCGCGTGAGCCGCTGCGATCCGCCCATGCCGGGAATGACGCCGAGGGTGATTTCAGGCTGCCCGAACCTGGCGTTCTCCGCCGCGATGATGAAGTCGCACATCATGGCAAGTTCGCAGCCCCCGCCTAGCGCATAGCCCGAGACCGCTGCAATCAGAGGCTTGCGCGTCGCGGCGATCGCATCCCAGCCGCCGAGCAGGTCCTCGAGGTACGCATCGACGAAATTCACCGGCTGCATTTCCTTGATGTCGGCGCCGGCGGCAAAGGCCTTCTCCGATCCGGCCAGCACGATCGCCCCGATCTCCGTATCGGCTTCGAAGGCGCGAAGCGCCTGCGTAAGTTCGCGCATCACGGTCGAGTTCAAGGCGTTCAGCGCCTTCGGACGGTTAAGCGTGATCAGCCCGACATTGCCGCGCGTCTCGATCAGCAGCGTTTCGAAATCCTGCATGGTGGTGGCTCCTCCCCTATTTCTGGCAACTGGCACAATAGAAAGAAGAGCGGCCAGCCTGGACAATGCGCGAGACCGTACCGCTGCACCCTGGCGTCCTGCAAGCCTCTCCTTCCCGGTCATAGACGGAGAAGGAGTGCTGGAAATAGCCGAGCGAACCGTCGGCCTGGATGTGGTCCCGCAACGAAGAGCCCCCGGCTGCGATGGCATCGGCAATGACCGCACGAATGGCGTCCGTCAGGAGCAGAAGCTCCTTCTTCGGCTTGCCTGTCGGCGTCACCAGGGATCCTGATTTGCGAAGCGGCGAGAGGTGCGAGCGCCAGAGCGCCTCGCAGACGTAGATATTGCCAAGCCCCGCGATCAGGCTCTGGTCGAGAAGGGCACCCTTGAGGGGCTGGCTTTTGCCGGCCAGCCGCTTTGCAAGATAGCCGGCATCGAGCAGGTTGCCGGTGGGCTCGGGGCCAAGCCCGACGAAGGGGGGATAGGCATCCAGCTGGCTGCGTTTCCAAAGATGCATGAAGCCGAAGCGCCGCGGATCGTTGTAGATCACCCGGCAGCGACCTTGCTGAGACTGCACGTGGAAGACGACATGGTCATGCTTTTCGTCCTTTGAGCGTGGAAGGGCGAAGTCTCCCGGCAATTGCGAACCCGACCCTTCTTCGACCCGGAATGAGCCGGACATTCCGAGGTGGGAGATGATGGTCAGGTCGCCGTCGAGCTCGATCAGCAGATATTTTGCGCGCCGCCCCAAGGAGAGGATGCGCTTTCCCTCCACCGCGGCGGCGAAATTCTCCGGAAGCCGAAAACGCAGATCCTGCCGGCGAAGCTCCAGCTTGTCGATGGTGGCCCCCTCCATGGCCGGCGAAAGCCCGCGCCGCACCGTCTCCACCTCTGGCAATTCCGGCATGAGTATCTAACTTCCTGTTCCAAGCCCCGCCCGCCTCGTCTATAGACCGAGACCAGCGGCCGCATCGTCGTCGACATGCGGCACAGATAGCGAGGCGAAAGCGATTTCGCTATGGTCGCCGACCGGATGACGAACAAGGAGTTCCGATGAGTGAAGCACGCACCTCCGCAGATGGCGGCATGGAAACGTCCTACGGTTTCCGCCAGGTCGCCGAGGGCGAGAAGCAGCACCTCGTCAACGACGTCTTTCACAAGGTCGCGAAACGCTACGACATCATGAACGACGTCATGTCGGGCGGGCTTCACCGGCTCTGGAAGGACGCCATGGTGGCCGCGCTCAACCCGCGCAAGGACCCCGCATTCAATGTGCTGGATGTCGCCGGCGGTACGGGTGACATCGCCTTCAGGATCGTCGAGGCGTCAGGCCGGAAGGCTCACGCGACCGTTCTGGACATCAACGGCTCCATGCTCGCCGTGGGGGCCGAGCGGGCCCGCAAGAAGGGCCTTTCCGACAACCTCACCTTCGTGGAGGCGAATGCCGAGGAACTGCCGTTCCAGCCGAACACTTTCGACGCCTATACGATCGCCTTCGGCATCCGCAACGTGCCCCGCATCGATGTGGCGCTGTCGGAAGCCCACCGGGTGCTCAAGCGCGGCGGCCGCCTGCTGGTTCTGGAGTTTTCCGAAGTGGAACTGCCGCTCCTCGACCGGATCTACGACGAATGGTCGTTCAAGGCGATCCCACGGTTCGGGAAGATGATCACCGGTGACAGCGAGCCCTACCAGTACCTCGTCGAGTCCATTCGCAAGTTCCCCAATCAGGAGAGCTTCGCGGCCATGATACGCAATGCCGGCTTTTCCCGCGTCAGCTATACCAATTATTCGGGCGGCATCGCTGCGCTTCATTCCGGCTGGAAGCTGTGAGCGTATGATGCGGATGAAAATGCATCGCGTCGGGGCCTGCCCATGAGCACGATCGGCGCCTATTTCCGGCTAGCCCGCGTGGGCTGGGTGCTCGTCCGCGAGGGCGTGGTCTCGGCTCTCCCGACGCAGGACATGCCGCCCTCCATCGGCATCCTCAAGGCGCTGACGGAGCCGTTCGCCCGCTTCCGTGCAAAACGCGAGGCCCGCAGCATACGCCTGTCGCGCGCCGTCGACCGACTCGGCCCGTCCTACGTGAAGATCGGACAGTTCCTCGCCACCCGTCCCGATGTGGTCGGCGTGGACTGGGCGCTCGATCTCGCCATGCTCCAGGACCGTATGTCCTTCTTCCCGACGCAGACAGCGAAGGCGGAGATAGAACTTTCGCTCGGCCGAACGATCGCCGATCTCTACTCCGAATTCGGCGAACCGATCGCGGCGGCCTCCATCGCACAGGTCCATCCCGCCCATGTCAACGGACGCAAGGTGGCGGTCAAGGTGGTGCGACCGGGCGTGCGGCAGCGTTTCGCCCACGACATCGAAAGCATGTACCTGCTCGCACGGATGCAGGAGCGGTTCATGCCCTCCAGCCGCCGGCTCCGCCCCGTCGAGGTTACGCGAACGCTCGAGCAGACCACCAAGGTGGAGATGGACCTTCGTCTCGAGGCGGCGGCCCTGTCCGAGATCGCGGAAAACACCAGGAACGATCCGGGCTTCCGGGTGCCGGTCGTCGACTGGGAAAGGACCGGCCGTGACGTCATCACCATGGAGTGGATCGACGGCATCAAGCTGTCGGACATGGATGCGTTGCGGGCTGCCGGCCACGATCTCGATCGACTTGCCGAAACGCTGATCCAGTCTTTCCTGCGTCATACGCTGCGTGACGGCTTCTTCCATGCCGACATGCATCCGGGCAACCTGTTCGTCGACGACGTCGGCACGATCGTCGCCGTCGACATGGGGATCGTGGGTCGGCTGGGGAAAAAAGAGCGGCGCTTCCTCGCCGAAATCCTCTACGGCTTCATCGTCCGGGACTACCGGCGCGTCGCTGAGGTCCATTTCGAGGCGGGCTATGTGCCTGCCCATCACGACGTCGCGAGCTTTGCCCAGGCGATCCGCGCCATCGGAGAGCCCATTCACGGGCAGCCGGCTGAGACGATTTCCATGGCGCGACTGCTGGCGCTGCTCTTCGAGGTGACCGATCTCTTCGAGATGCAGACACGACCGGAACTGATCCTCCTGCAGAAGACGATGGTCGTCGTCGAGGGGGTTTCGCGGATGCTGAACCCGCGCTTCAACATGTGGAAGGCGGCCGAGCCGGTGGTCGGCGACTGGATCCGGGACAATCTCGGCCCGAGGCAGATCGCCAGCGACCTGAAGGACGGGGTGAAGGCCGCGGTGAAGCTGGCCGAAGCCCTGCCGGAGATTGCCGCCCAGACCGAGAAGTTCCATCACCAGGTCGTTCACATGAGCGAGCACGGGCTGCGTTTCGATCCCGAAACCACCGAGGCCATCGGCCGCTCGGAAGCCCGCCACAGCCGGTCAGGGCGGGTCGCCCTCTGGATCATTGCGCTGAGCCTCGTCTATCTCGCCATCGCTCTCACCTGAGCCCACGGCCGGCCGGGCCGATCCTCGGCCGGCACCGATGCCGGAAACGTGCGGACTCTGGCGTATGAGCGCGCCGGAACCGGCCTTCATTTCGCCGGTTTCCTCTCCATCTCTTAAGAAATTCAATCGTCTGGAGTAGCTTCATGGCACTTGGCGCATCGCAGCGACTGCAGGACGGGGTGGTCGCCGTCGAAACCATGACCCGCTTCGCGCTGGCGGTCCTGGCTCTCGCCTCCGGTGTCTATACCTATCTCGGCGTCCGAAGCCTGCTCGACGGATCGCCCACGGCCGTCTTCTTTGCGGCGATCATCTACTCCGCCGCCGTTTCGGTGGCGATCTACGCCTTCTGGTCATATATGACCCGCTTCTATCCGCATGTGACGGGACCCGCCGCCCGCGGCGCGATGCTGGGCGTCATGGCGCTCGGCTGCGCCATAATCATTGCCATGTCCAGCTGGTTGAATGCGGCGGCGCTTGCCGGTTCGGCGGCGCTCGAACAGCACCTTGCAGAAACGCTTGAAGACTATACGGCTGATCTCGACAGGGCGCACCAGAACGCGCTTGCCGCACAGAGCCTCCTGCCGGACATCCAGCGAACCTCCGAGCGTTTTGCGCGTCTTGCCGGGGACGAGCGGGAATCCGGTGCGCTTACCGGCACCACGGGTTCCGGCAGCGTCGTCCAGCTCCTCACGCAGATGTCGGCACAGCTCGGTGAACTGGAAGGCGGCATCATCGCGTCGCGCGAGCGGGTCACCAGCCTCTTCGACCAGGGCCGCACCCATCTCGAAACGATGCGCACCCTCGTCTCGGCGCCCGGCGCCATCGCCCCACGCAGCGACCAGTTCTCCGCGGAAGTGGTGGCTCTTTCCGGGGTCATAACCTCGCTTCAGCAGACATCCATCGCGCCATCGGTCAAGCGCGCGGCGGAGGATCTCACCCTTGGCTTCATCGCTCCGGTCGCGGACGGCCAGGGCGCGGATCTCGCCGACCGGCAGGACCAGGTGATGGCGACAATCCGCACGTCCGTCGCGGCACAATCGACGGTCCTGTCCCAGGCGGCCGACGAAATCCTCGCGCGGGAGCCGGTCGCCGAGCGCAGGTTCGTGCCGCTTTCATCGGCCGAAGCGGTATTGCGCTATGCGGGAGACTTCATTCCGGCCTGGGCCGGTGCGATCTCCATAGACCTTCTTCCCGCGGTTCTCGTCTTCATGCTGGCCGTCGTACACGGCGCCATCCGCAGGCAGGACGAGCGCCT
>JAEZHO010000278.1 GCA_023416545.1 Pseudomonadota bacterium | reverse complement strand
CTGCTCTCCGTCGTCTGCCCCTTCCCGATTACCGGAGCGGCGGTCGGCGAGGACGAATCGCGCGTGGATTTCGACATGGTCGACGTCGCCGACAAGGACGAGGTGACGGCCCGGCTCCTCGAACTCGTCGACCAGGACCACCCGGTCTACGTCCAGTGGATCAGCGACGACGAGCTTGCGGCCAATCCCGGCATCGTCAAGTCGAAGAACGTCCGGCCGCCGGTGGGGCTCGGTCGTGTCAGCCTCGTCTGCATCGGCGAAAACTCCGCCGTTGACAGCCAGCCCTGCGGCGGCACACATGTTTCCCGTACCGGCGAGGTGGGCCGCATCCACATCGCCAAGATCGAGAAGAAGGGCAAGGAAAACCGGCGCTTTCGCATCCGGTTCGGCGACGCCGCCGGCGGCTGACGCCCTGCCCCGGGAGAAGCACGGTGCCAGAACATAGTCCCTTCGTCATATCGTCCGACCGGCTTGCCGCGGAGCTCGGAAGCCCGGAGCTTCGTATCGTCGACGCCTCCTTCTACCTGCCTGCGCAAAAGCGCGATGCCGACGCGGAATATGCGGCCGGACACATACCGGGCGCCGTGCGCTTCGACCACGACAAGGTCGCGGACCATTCCACGGATCTTCCCCACATGGTCCCCTCCCCGGATGTCTTTGCCGATGCCGTCGGGAAGATGGGAATCAGGGAAACGGACCGGATCGTTGTCTATGACGGGCCGGGCATGTTCTCCGCGCCGCGCGCATGGTGGCTGTTCCGAACCATGGGCGCCGAAAACGTCCTCGTCCTCGACGGCGGGCTCGACGGCTGGAAGGCCGAAGGACGCCCGCTGCAGACGGAAGTCCCGAGCCCGCAGCCGGTCGAGTTCAACGCACAGTTCCACCCGAACCGGGTCATCGACCTCGAAACCATGAAGGGGATCGTCGAAAGCGGCTCCAAGCAGGTGGCGGACGCCCGCAGCCCCGGTCGCTTCGCGGGAACCGAGGCCGAGCCGCGGCAGGGCCTGCGCTCGGGTCACATGCCGGGCGCGCGAAATCTTCCGGCGGGCGCATTCTCGGAGAACGGACGGTTGAAGCCGCTGGACCAGTTGCGCACCCTGATCACCCAAGCGGGTATCGCCCTCGACCGCCCGGTCGTCACGAGTTGCGGATCCGGCATCACGGCCGCGGTCATCACCCTTGCGCTCGAATCGCTCGGCCACCGGGACAATGCCCTCTACGACGGGTCCTGGACGGAGTGGGGAGCGCATGCCGACACGCCGATCGTCACCGGCCCGCCCTCGGCCGCGCCCGTGCAAGACCGATGACCCGCAAACCCGCACCGCTCACGGCCCATGTCACGCGGCTCGAGATGACCTCGCCGCCGAAGGCAAGCCTGCCCGTGCCGATGAACCTCCAGACCGCCATCATCCGGGCGCCGGAAATCCCGCTCCACTACTACCGCTATCTCTACCGGCGGGTGGGCAAGCGATGGCACTGGTACCAGCGGCTGCGGCTGGCGGACGAGGAACTGGCGGCGATCATCCACGATCCCAGCGTCTCCGTGACCGTCCTCTACGTCAACGGCGCTCCGGCGGGCTTCTTCGAACTGCGCAAGGCGGACGAGAACGTCGTGGAGCTTTCCTATTTCGGCTTGCTGGAATGGGCGATCGGCCTCGGTATCGGCAAGTGGTTCCTGCTGCAGGCCCTCTACGCCGCCTGGCAGGACGATCCGAGGAAGGTGACGGTAACGACCAACACGCTGGACCATCCGCGCGCCCTGCAGCTCTACCAGATGATGGGTTTCTCCCCCGTGGCGACCTACGACGCCTTCGTCCATCCGATGAGCGGACCGGAACTGTTGAAGGTGCTCGACACCTGACAGGCAGGAATCGGGTGGCGCGCGAGCGCCGCTGCCGTCAGTCTCATCGCGAACGGAAAGGAACCCGCGCGATGAACCTCGTCTTCAATGCCATGCCGACGACAGAAGCTGCCCACCTCTGGGACGGAGGCGCGGATGCCTACGGCCTCTTGCCGGAAACGCGCAGGTCCGACGGAGACGGCCATCCCTGCCGCCACTGCCTGCGGAATATCGATGCCGGCGAGGACGTCATGGTTCTCGCCTACCGGCCTTTTTCGGCATTGCAGCCCTATGCGGAGACCGGCCCGGTCTTTCTCCACCGGGCGCCGTGCCGCCGGCATGAAGCGTCGGACGCCCTGCCCGCCATCCTGACGTCCCCGGATTATATCGTGCGCGGTTACGGCCGCGACGACAGGATCGTCTACGGCACCGGCGCCGTTACGCCGACCGAGAGTATCGCCGAACGGGCGGCGATGCTTCTCGAGCGGGGCGATGTCGCCTATGTGCATGTGCGCTCGGCCCGCAACAACTGCTATCAGTGCCGCATCGACCCCGCCTGAAGCCTGTGCCGTTCCCCAAATGCGCGAAGGGCGCCGGCCGTCCGGCCGCCGCCCTTCATTATTGCTTGTGACCGGGTGTTACTGTTCCCGGACGCTGCCGCTGTCGATATCGTCGGCGGCCTGCAGGAGAAGCCTGACGACCTCGCCGGCCTTGCGCTCGTCGCCTTCCAGCCTGCGGGCGATCACCTCCCTGAGGTTGAGGAGCGCGGCATCGACGCTACGGGGGAGGCCCGGACCTTCGTCCCTGCCCCGCCGTTCCTGCTTCTGGCGCATGCGTTCGGCGAACTGCGCCAGCCGCTCGAGAACGGTCACCGCGAAGGTCCGGTTCTCGTCGAGGTGGGCCTTGCCTTCCGCGGTGATCGCATAGCGCTTCTTGTTGCCGTCCTGCTCGGCGACCACATAGCCCGCCTCTTCGAGATAGGTGAGCGTCGGGTAGATGACGCCCGGGCTCGGCGCATAGAAGCCGTGGGTCAGTTCCTCGATATGCTTGATGATCTCGTAGCCGTGGCGCGGCTCCTTTTCGACCAGCGCAAGCACGACGAGGCGAAGGTCGCCCTGCATCAGGAAGCGACCGATGCGGCCCTCGCCGTCGCCGCCGAACCCGCGGCCGTGGCCGCCGCCGTGGCGTCCGCCCCTGCGGGACGGACCACCGTGCATTGCGCACATGATCGCCGACATGCGGCGGTTTCGCCCGCAGTCGCGATGATTTTCATCTCCATTCATGAACATGTTTCTATCTCCAGTTCCGTTTCGATATATCTAAGATACTACTTTCCGGAGATCATTCAAGGTGCACCTAAAATAAACACGGGCCGGGGGATGTGCCTCCAGCCCTCAAGATCCGTCATCCGCACCAACCCACGTGATTATCTACGATATATCTCAGGCGACACTGAGCACGCTTTCGGCGGGGAAGACCTCGTAGCCCAGCGCATCCGCGACAGCCGGATTGGTGATGCGCCCGCGATGGACGTTCAGCCCGTCGCGCAAATGGCGATCCTCGGCGATCGCCCGCAGCCCCCGGTCCGCCAGGGCCAGCCCGTAATGCAGCGTCGCGTTGTTGAGCGCGTGTGCCGAGGTCACCGGGACGGCACCCGGCATGTTGGCGACGCAGTAATGGATAATGCCGTCGACCTCGTAGGTCGGGTCCGAATGGGTCGTCGGGTGCGAGGTCTCGAAGCACCCGCCCTGATCGATTGCCACGTCGACGACCACCGAACCGGGCTTCATTCCCGAGAGCATCTCCCGCGTGACCAGCTTCGGCGCGGTCGCCCCCGGGATGAGAACGGCACCGATCACCAGGTCGGCGGCGAAGAGTTCTTCTTCCAGCGAGTCGATCGTGGAGTATCGGGTGTGGACGCGACCGTGCAGGATATTGTCCAGTTCGCGCAGTCGCGGGAGCGAGCGGTCGAGGATGGCGACATCGGCGCCGAGCCCGACGGCCATCTGTGCGGCATGCATTCCGACGACGCCGCCGCCGATGACGGCGACCCTTGCCGGCGGGACACCGGGAACGCCGCCGAGGAGCACGCCCCTGCCCCCCAGCGCCTTCTGCAAGGCGGTCGCGCCCGCCGGTATGGCCATCCGGCCCGCGACTTCCGACATCGGGGCCAGCAGCGGCAATCCCCCGCGGTCGTCGGTGACGGTCTCATAGGCGATCGCGGTCACGCCTGAAGCCAGAAGGCCCTTGGTCTGCTCGGGATCGGGCGCCAGATGAAGATATGTGTAGAGGATCTGTCCTTCGCGAAGCTGTGCCCATTCCCGCGGTTGCGGTTCCTTCACCTTCACGATCATGTCGGCGGTCTGGAAGATTTCCTCCGCATTCGCGGCAATTTTTGCCCCGGCGGCCACATAGGCGCTGTCGTCGGCACCGATGCCGGCACCGGCCTTCGTTTCCACCAGCACGTCATGGCCATGCGCCGCATATTCCCGCACCGCGGCCGGCGTCAGCCCGACCCGATATTCATGGTTCTTGATTTCCTTCGGACACCCGACACGCATGCACGTTCCTCTCTGCCGTAATCGCCCTGGGCGAGATTTTATCGAGAAGGAAACCAGACCAGATATATCGAGCAATGTCCTTGCGAAGGTCCCTTTGCAGACGGGCTATTGTCGAAGATAATTGCGTCGCCGAGCAACAGGACAGGGTTTACTTGCAATGAAGAGCCCGGACGCAATCGATCTTGCGATGATGCGCATTCTTCAGCAGGACGGCCGCATATCGAATGCCGAACTTGCCGAGCGCGTGGGGCTTTCTCAGTCGGCCTGCTCGCGGCGGCTTGCCGCGCTCGAAAGCGAGGGCACGATCAGCGGCTATCACGCCCGGCTTTCCAACAAGGCGCTGGACCACAAGATGATGGTGATCGTCCACATCTCGCTGTCCGGCCAGTTCGCCAAGACCCTCACCGAATTCGAGGCGGCCGTGAAGCGCTGCCCCAACGTTCTCGTATGCTACCTGATGTCGGGCGAGTACGACTACATCCTGCGCGTCGCTGCCAGGGACCTGGAGGATTACGAACGCATCCACCGCGACTGGCTGGCGGCCCTGCCCCATGTGGTGAAGATCAATTCGAGCTTCGCGCTGCGGGAAATCCTCGACCGTCCGAACATCGGCCTTTGACGCGAATTTTAGGAAACGTCCTCACCTTGACGCAACCAGGCCGTGCTAAATAAGCAGTCGGTAACGCAACGGGCGAGGCTTTCATGGCAGTCAGCAGCAATCCCGGAATGACCAATCGCGGCGCGGAACGCACCAAGACCCGAATCTATGGAACGGTCACGCATCTCGGCAAGTCCGCTCGCGGCAAGATCGTCGACCTGTCCGCCACGGGCATCGCGCTGGAACTCGACGGCCCGTTCAGCGCCGCCGACGGAAGCAGGGTGAGGATAGAGAGCGACGAGCTCGGCTTCCTCGAAGGTACGGTGAAATGGTGCCGCGGCAGCAGGATCGGCATACAGCTGAACCTGAACAGCAATGCGCTGGCCCAGATCTCCGCCTATTTCCGCTTCTTCCACCGGGACGTAAGCCCGATCCTGACCCGGTAGCGCGGCGATCCCGATGTGCCTTGCGGTGCTGAAGGGGCTTAGGCCCCTCGCGGCGGGCGATGGTCGAAGGACGTCGACCCTGCGATTTTGCCGATGTACTTCCGCTCCATTGCGCATAGTCTTGCTCCGGCAACCGCCAGCCAGGAGCCGTCCATGCCGTCCATCTCTCTTCCGTCCATGACACGCCGCTCGCTGCTCGGCGGCCTTGCCGCCTCGTCCGCGCTCGTCGTGCTGCATCCGTTCGCGGCGCGCGCGCAGGCGAACCAGGCGCATCTTCGCATCATGGAAACGACCGACATCCACGTGCATGTGCTTCCCTATGACTATTACGGCGACAAGCCCAACGACACGATGGGCCTCGCGCGGACGGCCTCGCTGATCGATTCCATCAGGGCCGAGGCCGGCAATTCGCTGCTGATCGACAACGGCGACTTCCTGCAAGGCAATCCGATGGGCGATTTCATCGCCTACGAGCGCGGCATGAAGGAAGGCGACCAGCACCCGGTCATCCAGGCGATGAACGTCCTCGGCTACGATGCGGGCACGCTCGGCAACCACGAGTTCAACTACGGCCTCGACTTCATGTTCAAGGTCCTGGGCGGCGCAGGCTTCCCTTACGTCTGCGCGAACCTGACACGAGGCGCGCTGGCGTCCGATCCGAGGCAGGACGACCTCTTCTTCGAGCCCTACGTGATCCTCGACAAGCAGATCAGGGACGGTGGAGGCGCGAGCAGCCCGGTAAAGGTGGGCTTCATCGGCTTCGTTCCGCCGCAGATCATGGTCTGGGACGCCAAGCATCTGGAGGGCAAGGCGCAGACCCGGGACATCGTCGATGCCGCCAAGGCCTGGGTGCCGGTGATGAAGGAGCAAGGCGCGGACATCATCGTAGCACTCGCCCATTCCGGCATCGACGGTTCGGGACTGAGCGACCGCATGGAGAACGCATCGCTCTATCTCGCAGGCGTCGAAGGCATAGACGCGGTCTTCACCGGCCACCAGCATCTCGTCTTCCCCGGGCCGAAGGATTTCGAGGGCATCGCCGGCGCGGATGCCGCGAAGGGCACGCTGATGGGCAAGCCCGCCGTCATGGCCGGGTTCTGGGGCTCGCATATGGGGCTGATCGATTTTCTGCTGGAAAAGGACGGCAGCGGCTGGAAGATCGTCGATTTCACCACCGAAGCCCGGCCGATCTACCACCGCGACGCCGATCGCAAGGTCGTCGCCGACGTCAAGGACAAGCCGGAGGTGACGGC
>JAEZHO010000218.1 GCA_023416545.1 Pseudomonadota bacterium | reverse complement strand
GATGACATACTTCTGCTTTAAAATGGAATGATGATGCTTGGCATCCGAACATATCCATTCCGCAAGATGCAGCTTTGCTGCAGCGCACCATGAATGGACGATCCGGGACCGTGGCTGACGGCGATTTCCGCTCGGACGGCCGCTGAATTTCGCCTGACAAGCGGCCGACGGACACTTGGCGTCATCGACTTTCCGGCCTTTGAAAAAGCAAAACAGACGCCCAACAAGCATTTTTACGAGCCCCAGAGCCGCGAAGACAAGAAAAGAAACGACTTGCATTAACCAGATCAGCAAGCTTGCAGATGTTCTGTTTGCAATGCAGCGAGGACTAAGTTAGATTAACAGTTAGTTAACTTTCCATGAGTGCTGGGTCATGAAAGCAAGTTTATCCTTGGGAGTGCCCGTGGCGCACTTCGAGCAGTATGCCGCCGCAGACCCAGATTCCCCCTCCGCAATACTGCCCAGAACCGAATTTCGTGCGCGATCACTGGAACTTGGCGCCAAGAGGGCGATGGATATCGCCGTATCGCTTGTCGCCCTGATTGTCCTGCTGCCGCTCCTGCTCGCGGTGGCTGTGTTGATCAAGCTGGAGAGCCCCGGCCCGGTCTTCTTCCGCCAAGCGCGATGGGGGAAGGACTGCAAAGTGGTCCACGTCCTCAAGTTCCGGTCCATGCGGCTCGAACACTGCGATCCCACGGGCGTGAACCAGACGATCGAGCGCGATCCCCGCATCACCCGGATCGGGCGCTTCATTCGCCGGACCAATATCGACGAACTCCCGCAACTGTTCAACGTTGTGAAAGGCGACATGTCGCTTGTCGGCCCGCGCTGCCATCCGCTCGGCATGCTTGCAGCGGGCGTGATCTACGAGAACCTCGTTGCGAACTACCACGAACGCCATGTGATGAGGCCCGGGATCACCGGTCTGGCGCAGGCAAGGGGATTGCGCGGTCCGACCACCCGCCCGGCCAAGGCCAGGGCGCGCATCGCCGCAGATATTCATTATGTCAAAAACTTCAGCCTATGGCTGGACTTAAAAATTATCTACTGGACACTACTTTCCGAGATTCGCGGCGGAACCGGCCTGTAGTTTCTCGAAACATCGTCATTTTAGACCAAGGACGCATAATGAAGAGAATACTGGTCACCGGTGGCGCCGGCTTTCTGGGCGCGCATATCTGCGCACGGATGCTGGACAGCGGGCATGAGGTTATTTGCCTCGACAATTTCTACACCGGATCACGAAGCAACATCGCCCCGTTTCTCGCCAATCCCCGGTTCAAGCTGGTGGAGTGGGACCTGTGCGATCCGATCGACATTGCGGTCGACGAGATCTACAACTTCGCCTGCCCGGCTTCTCCGCTCCACTACCAGGCGGACCCGATCCGCACGATGAAGATCAGCTTCCAGGGTGCGCTGAACATGCTGGAACTGGCGCGCAAGTACGACGCCAAGATCCTGCAGGCCTCCACTTCGGAGATCTATGGCGACCCGCTGGTGCATCCGCAGACGGAATCCTACTGGGGCAACGTCAATCCGACGGGCATCCGGGCGTGCTATGACGAGGGCAAGCGCGCCGCCGAGACGCTTTTCTACGACTTTCACCGCCAGCACGGCACCAAGATCCGCGTCGTACGCATCTTCAACACCTACGGTCCCGGCATGAACCCGGACGACGGCCGGGTGGTGTCGAATTTCATCGTCCAGGCCCTTCGCGGCGACAACCTGACCGTCTATGGCGACGGAAGCCAGACACGCTCCTTCTGCTACCGGGATGACCTCGTCGAAGGCATCATCCGGCTGATGAATGCGCCCGACCACGTCACCTTCCCGGTGAATATCGGCAATCCGAACGAATTCACCGTGAAGCAGCTTGCGGAACTCGTGCTCGAGCTGACCGGATCGAAATCCCGTCTCGTGTCGCTGCCCCTGCCCCAGGACGACCCCACCCAGCGCCGCCCGGATATTTCGCGGGCCAAGGAAGTCCTCGGCTGGGAGCCTACCGTTCAGCTGAGAGAGGGTGTCCTCAGGACGATCGCCTATTTCAGCGACCTGGATGCCGATGCGTCGGGCATGGAAGGCAAATCCCGCCTGGAGGCAAGCGCATGAGGATCGTGATCGTCGGATCCGGCTATGTCGGCCTGGTGGCGGGCACCTGCTTCGCAGACATCGGCCACAGCGTGGTGTGTGTCGATAGCGACCGCAGCAAGATCGAGAAGCTTCGCCAGGGCGTCGTGCCGATCTACGAACCGGGCCTCGACGACCTGGTGTCGCAGAACATCGAGAGCGACCGTCTCTCCTTCACGGACGACCTGGAATCCGCCCTCAAGGGGGCCGATGCCGCGTTCATCGCGGTGGGCACGCCGCCGCGGGCGACCGACGGGCACGCCGACATGAAATATGTCCATGCGGTTGCCCATGCCATCGCGGAGAAGGCCACCGGAGACCTCGTGGTCGTCAACAAATCCACCGTACCGGTCGGAACCGGGGACGAGGTCGAGAACATCCTTCTCGCCGCCCGCCGGCCCTTCCGGTTCTCGGTGGTTTCCAATCCGGAATTCCTTCGCGAAGGCGTCGCCATCGACGACTTCCTCCGTCCCGACCGGATCGTCATCGGCAGCGAGAACGAGTGGGCCCGCAAGGTCGTGTCCGACATCTACGAGGTCGATCGACTTGGCGGCGCCACCATCCTCCATACGTCGCGCCGCTCCGCCGAACTGATCAAGTATGCGGCCAACGCGTTCCTCGCGATGAAGATCACCTTCATCAACGAAATCTCCGATCTCTGCGAGGCCGTCGGCGGCGATGTCCGCCATGTCGCCCACGGGGTGGGACTGGACAGCCGCATCGGCGCCAAGTTCCTCAATGCCGGCCCCGGCTATGGCGGCTCGTGCTTCCCGAAGGACACGCTCGCGATCTCGAAGACGGCGCGGGACTATCGGGTGCAGTTACGCACGGTCGAAACCGTCATACAGGTGAACGACAACCGCAAGCGGGCGATGTCGCTACGTGTGCTGGACGCCTGCGGCGGTTCGGTGCGCGGCAAGACGATCGCGGTCCTCGGCCTCGCCTTCAAGGCCCATACGGACGACATGCGGGATTCCCCCTCCATCCCGATCATCCAGGCCCTCCAGGATTTCGGCGCGACGGTTCGCGCCCATGATCCGGAAGCGATGGACAATGCGTCGAGGCTGCTCACCAACGTCTCCTTCTGCAGTGATGCTCTGGACACGGCAACGGGCGCCGACGCGGTGGTGATCCTGACCGAATGGCCGCAGTTCAGGAATCTCGATCTAGGGCAGCTCAAGGCGGTGATGGCGGAGCCGCTGATGATCGACCTTCGCAGCATCATGTCGGAGGATGCGGTCATCGATGCCGGCTTCAGCTATTGCTGCGTCGGCAGGAGTTCGGTCGGCTCGCGCCGGGAAAAGCAGCTGCTCGC
>JAEZHO010000154.1 GCA_023416545.1 Pseudomonadota bacterium | reverse complement strand
TCTCGAGGACTACTGCCGCCGCAACGAGCCGGCCCCGCTCGTGCTGGACGACATCTTCCAGACCTTCGACGACGAGCGCACCGCCGCCGCCCTTCGCACCCTGGCGGAGGCCAGCGGCACGCACCAGACCCTGCTGTTCACCCACCATGCGAGCGTGGTGGAGACGGCAAAACGGGAACTGGGAGATGGGGGGGACCTGGTCCAGCTCTGACGTCGCGTCGCAACGCCTTGCCGCTCGGGTCCGAAAGCCCGGGCGGGGTACCAACGGGCCTGTCATTCGCCTGCAACAGACCGGTGATGATGTCGCATTCCTGTCACGGTGATTCCCGCGGGAGCGTTTCCCGCAGGATCCGTGCCGCCGGAGTGTTCCTGATGGCCGTCGTTCTTGCTGCCGCCGCCGCGGCTCTCGTCCTTGCAAACTGGATCAGCATACTGGTCGCCGCATGGCGCCTTGCCCCGAAGGGCACGTCGCCGCCCGTGCTTGCCGACCGGCCCGCCGCGACGGTCGTCGTGCCCATGTGCGGGATCGAGCAGTTCACCGGCGAGACGCTGGAGCGCGCCTTCGCGCTCGACTGGCCGGACTATGAACTCATCTTCGGCATCGCCAGTGCCGGCGATCCGGTGGTACCCCTCGTCCGGAAGGCGATCGCCGCCCATCCGGAACGGGCGGCGCGACTGATCGTCGGCGACGAGCGCGCCAGTGCCAATCCGAAGCTCAACAACTGCGTGAAGGGTTGGCGGGCCGCCCGGCACGACTGGGTGGTCCTCGCCGATTCGAACGTGCTGATGCCGCCGCAATACCTGCATCACCTGTTCGCCGCATGGCGGGCCGACGAGACCGGGCTGGTCTGCTCGACGCCGCTCGGGTCGCGCCCCTCGGGCTTCTGGGCAGAGGTCGAATGCGCGTTCCTGAACACCCATCAGGCGCGCTGGCAATATGCCGGCGAGGCGCTCGGCATGGGCTTTGCGCAGGGAAAGAGCATGTTGTGGCACAAGCCGACGCTGGACGCCGCGGGGGGTATAGAGGCGCTGGGCGAGGAGATCGCCGAGGATGCCGCCGCAACCAAGCTCGTGACACGCCTGGGCCGCAAGGTGCATCTCGTCGCCTGGCCGTTCGAACAGCCGCTCGGGCGACGCACCGCTGGCGAGATCTGGGCCCGCCAGGGCCGCTGGGCGCGCCTGCGCCGCGTCACCTTTCCGGGCTTCTTTGCCCCGGAGGCGCTGCTCGGCCTCCTGCCGCCACTGGCGCTCGGCCTGCCGGCCGCGTTCGCAGCCGGGTTCAGCCCCGCGGCAACCGCCGCCTTCATCGCAATGGCGATCTACCTGCCCGAACTTGCGCTGGCCGCCGCCAAAAACTGGCGCCTGTCGCTCCAAAGCCTGCCCGCCATGCTGGTGCGCGACGTGATGCTGCCGGCGATCTGGATCCGCGGCTGGACCGGCGGCGCCGTCCACTGGCGCGGCAACCGCATGACAATCGGCACCGACAGCTCCGAACTGGAACAGTTGCCGGCGGTGTGACCCGGGGCAATTCGGGTCAAGAATGAGTGATGATCCGGAAGGGAAAGGGGAATGGTGGGCGATGAGAGACTCGAACTCCCGACATCCTCGGTGTAAACGAGGCGCTCTACCAACTGAGCTAATCGCCCTTCGCGTCGCGGAGCATGTCCGTCGCGTCGGTGGGCGTGATCTATGCGGATCGGCGAAAAACCGCAAGAGCCTTTGACTGAAATTTTGATTTTTTTGCCGCGCCCGAAGCCACACGGGCGCTCTGCCGGAGAAAGGCGAGGGGCATCATCCTTTTGTCTTGAAACGCGCTTGACACCTGTTCGCGAACCTCTTAGTTAGCCGCTCAACCGAGGCGGTCGAGGCCGCTCCGGCAAGGGTTCAGGCCCTTACGAAATGCGCGGGTGTAGCTCAGTCGGTTAGAGTGCCGGCCTGTCACGCCGGAGGTCGCGGGTTCGAGCCCCGTCACTCGCGCCACTTCTTGCCACTTCCCGTCCGTCAAGCCTATAGATCGCGAAGAGCCTCTGCCGTTCGCAAGGTGTACTATTGCGGCGCAAAATCGCGACTCTAAATCTCTTGCGCCAAAGCGTGGGCTGGGGTAGTCACGGGCCAGTTGCAATGCACGTTCGCTTTGCCCGCGCATTGCTGATCGAGCGCCGCCCGGCGCTTACGGCAAGCAGGATCGAATACTATGAGTGAACTCCTCAGTTCCTATCTTCCGATCGCGATCTTTATCGGAATCGCCTTGGTGATCGGGTTGGCCCTCCTGATTGCTCCCTTCGCCGTCGCCTACAAGGCGCCCGACTCCGAAAAGCTTTCAGCCTACGAATGCGGCTTCAATGCGTTCGACGACGCGCGCATGAAGTTCGACATCCGATTCTACCTCGTGTCGATCCTGTTCATCATCTTCGACCTGGAGGTGGCCTTCCTCTTCCCCTGGGCGGTCTCCTTCGGCGAGATCGGCTGGTTCGGTTTCTGGTCGATGATGGTGTTCCTGGGCGTGCTGACCATCGGTTTCATCTATGAATGGAAGAAAGGAGCGCTGGAATGGGAGTAGTCGACACCGGCAACACCCTGGTCGCGCCGCAGCCCAAGGGCATAATCGATCCCAATACCGGCAAGCCGATCGGCAGCGATGACCGTTTCTTCGGCGAGATCAACAACGAACTCGCCGACAAGGGCTTTCTCGTCACCTCGACGGACGAGCTGATCAACTGGGCCCGCACCGGCTCGCTGATGTGGATGACCTTCGGTCTCGCCTGCTGCGCGGTCGAGATGATGCAGATGTCCATGCCGCGCTACGACGCCGAGCGTTTCGGTTTTGCGCCGCGCGCCTCGCCGCGCCAGTCGGACGTGATGATCGTCGCCGGCACGCTGACCAACAAGATGGCGCCCGCGCTCCGCAAGGTCTACGACCAGATGCCGGAGCCGCGCTACGTCATCTCGATGGGCTCCTGCGCCAACGGCGGCGGCTATTATCACTATTCCTATTCCGTGGTGCGGGGCTGCGACCGCGTGGTGCCTGTGGACATCTACGTCCCGGGCTGTCCCCCCACGGCGGAGGCGCTGCTTTACGGCGTGCTTCTGCTGCAGAAGAAGATCCGTCGCACCGGAACGATCGAGCGCTGAGGGCAAGGACCGTATCATGAGCGAAGCCCTGAGAGAGCTTTCTTCCTACATCGCCGAGATGCATCCTCGGTTCGTCGTCGATTCCAGGATCGAATTCGACGAACTGACGGTGGTGACGACGCCCGAAAACATCGTCGCCCTGCTGACCTTCCTGCGCGACGACGTGCAGTGCGGCTTCGTCAACCTGCTCGACATCTGCGGCGTCGACTGGCCGCAGCGCAGGAAGCGCTTCGATGTGGTCTACCACATGCTGTCGCCGCGCCAGAACCTGCGCATCCGCGTGACGGTCATGGTGGGCGAGGACGAGGCGATCCCCTCGGCCTGTCCCGTCTTTCCGGGTGCCGACTGGTTCGAGCGCGAGGCGTGGGACATGTACGGCATCGTCTTCACGGGCCATCCGGACCTGCGGCGCATCCTGACCGACTACGGCTTCGAGGGCCATCCGCTGCGCAAGGACTTTCCGACGACGGGGTTTGTCGAGGTTCGCTACGACGATGCGGCCAAGCGTGTCGTCTACGAGCCGGTGATGCTGCGCCAGGAATTCCGCAACTTCGATTTCCTGTCTCCCTGGGAAGGCACTGATTACGTGTTGCCGGGCGACGAAAAAGCCAAGGTCTGATGAACCGGCGTCTCGACGCCGGGTGCTGCATTTCATTCCGCCCGTTGCGGCTTGGCCGCTCGGCATGGAGCTGACAGAATGAACGAACATAACGTCCGCAACTTCAACATCAACTTCGGACCGCAGCATCCGGCGGCGCACGGCGTGCTTCGGCTGGTGCTGGAGCTTGACGGCGAGATCGTGGAGCGCGTCGATCCGCATATCGGCCTGCTTCACCGCGGCACCGAAAAGCTGATCGAGACGAAGACCTATCTGCAGGCGCTGCCCTATTTCGACCGCCTCGACTACGTGGCGCCGATGAATCAGGAGCATGCCTACTGCCTGGCGGTCGAGAAGCTCCTCGGCCTCGAGATCCCGATCCGCGGCCAGCTGATCCGTGTCCTCTACTCGGAAATCGGCCGCATCCTGTCGCACCTCCTCAACGTCACGACACAGGCGATGGACGTCGGCGCGCTGACGCCGCCGCTCTGGGGCTTCGAGGAACGCGAGAAGCTGATGGTCTTCTACGAGCGTGCATCGGGTTCGCGCATGCACGCCGCCTATTTCCGCCCCGGCGGTGTCCACCAGGACCTGCCGCCGGAACTGGTGGAGGATATCGGCGCCTGGTGTGATCCGTTCCTGAAGACGCTGGACGATATCGATGACCTCCTGACCGGCAACCGTATCTTCAAGCAGCGCAACGTCGATATCGGCGTCGTGAAGCTCGAGGATGCCTGGGCCTGGGGCTTCTCGGGCGTCATGGTCCGCGGCTCGGGCGCAGCCTGGGACCTGCGCAAGTCGCAGCCCTACGAGTGCTATGCCGACATGGAGTTCGACATCCCGATCGGCAAGAACGGCGACTGTTTCGACCGCTACCTGATCCGCATGATCGAGATGCGGGAATCGGTGAAGATCATGAAGCAGTGCGTCAATCGCCTGC
>JAEZHO010000149.1 GCA_023416545.1 Pseudomonadota bacterium | reverse complement strand
TCCCCTCCGATGACAAGATCGTGACAAAATCGGGAACAAATTCCGCCGGCAGGGATTCGACTGCTGTCCCCCTCGAAAATGGAGAGCATCATGGCAATGTCCGCGCATATCCACGTCAAGCCCGAGGAACATATCCTGACGATCCAGGAAGCGATCGAGCCGGTCTACCACCAGCTGGCACTCGAGTGCGAGGTACGGATCATCGATGCGGCGGTGCGTGCCGGATGGTCTGCGGAAGATGCCGTGACCGCGATCGAGGACCTGCGCAAGCGCGAGTTGCTGGAAAGCACGCACTGACGCCACCAGCCATTCCCCGACGACGGAGGCAGGTCGCCCGCGGCCTGCCTCTCAGTTGACGGCGACCTCCCCGGGTGTCTTTCGCGTATCGTCAGCCGGCGGATTGAGCTGCAGGGGCCGCAGGTCATCTTCGCCCAGCGTCTCGACTTCGAGAAGCCGTGCCGCGGTCTGTTCCAGCGCATCGCGTCGTTCGGTGAGGATCCTCACCGCGCGATCGAAGGCGTGGTCAACGATCTTCCTGACCTCCTCGTCGATCGCATCGGCCGTGTGTTCGCCGTAGTCATGCGGTCGCGGACCAGCCATGAGCGGATCCTGTGCCAGATAGGAGCGCTGGTCGGTTTCCAGGGCGATGTGGCCGATCTTTTCCGACATGCCGTAGCGGGTCACCATGGCGCGGGCGATATCGGCAACCTTGGCAAGGTCGTCGGCGGCCCCGGTGGACAGGTGGTGGAACACGATGAACTCGGCCGCGCGCCCACCCAGGAGCACCGCCATCTTGTTCTCCAGTTCCTCGCGCGTCATCAGGAAGCGGTCCTCGGTCGGCCGCTGGATGGTATAGCCGAGGGCGCCGACGCCGCGCGGGATGATCGAGACCTTGTGGACCGGATCGACGCCCGGCAGCGACAGCGCCACCAGCGCATGGCCCATTTCGTGATAGGCGACGATGCGCCTCTCCTTGGCGTTGAGCAGCCGGTTGCGCTTTTCGAGCCCGGCGATCATCCGTTCGATGGCATTGTTGAAATCCTCCATCGTCACCGCATCCGCCTTGCGGCGCGTCGCGAGGAGCGCCGCCTCGTTCACCAGGTTGGCGAGATCGGCGCCGGTGAAGCCGGGGGTCAGCGCAGCCAGATGCTCGGTGTCGACGTCGGGCGCGAGCTTGGCCTTTGCCATGTGAAGCTTGAGGATCTGGATGCGGCCCTTCTTGTCGGGCCGGTCGACGAGGACCTGGCGGTCAAAACGCCCGGCCCGCAGAAGCGCCGGATCGAGGATTTCCGGCCGGTTGGTGGCCGCCAGCAGCACGACGCCGAGGGTGGGGTCGAAGCCGTCCAGTTCGACCAGCAGCTGGTTGAGCGTCTGTTCCTTTTCGTCATGGCCGCCGTACATCGGCCCGGCGCCGCGGGCCCGGCCAAGCGCGTCGAGTTCGTCGATGAAGATGATCGCAGGCGCCTTGGCGCGCGCCTGCTCGAAGAGGTCGCGGACACGCGCGGCGCCGACGCCCACGAACATTTCCACGAACTCGGAGCCCGAGATGGAAAAGAAGGGCACCTTCGCCTCGCCGGCGACCGCGCGGGCGATCAGCGTCTTGCCTGTTCCCGGCGGGCCGACCAGCAGCACGCCCTTCGGCATGCGCCCGCCGAGCCGGCCGTATTCTTCCGGATTGCGGAGGAAATCGACGATCTCCTTCAGTTCGTCCTCCGCCTCGTCGACGCCGGCGACGTCATCGAAGGTCACCTTCACGTCGGTCTCGACATAGACCTTGGCGCGGCTCTTGCCGATCTGCATCAGCCCGCCGGCGCCACCGCCCGCACTGATGCGCCGCATCATGAAATACCAGATGCCGAAGAAGAGCAGGATGGGCAGCGTCCAGGAGAGGATGTTGCCGATGATGTTGCTTTCGATGCGGCCGGTATAGACGACACCGCTTTCCTGCAGGCGGTCGGCGAGGTCAGGATCGACGCGCGTGGTCACGAACATCGTCTGGCCGCTCGGCAGCGGCTGCTTGAACTTTCCCTGCACATAATTGTCGGAGATCGCCACCTCGGCGATCTTCTTCTCGGCGAGATAGGTCTCGAACTCGCTGTAGGGGATCTCCGTGACCTGCTGGGAATAGGCGAAGAAATACTGGATCAGCAACACCCCGAAGACGGCCGCGATGCCGTACCAGATGTTGAACTTCATGTTGCCTTGCATGGCAGATCACCCCGGTCCGTTTCCACCAGGCGACACCGGGCAAAGGCAGCTCCCATCCGTGATGGTTGCAAGACCGTGCCTTGCGCCTCTCACCTTCATATCTCACCTTCATATCTCAACTTCAGCTTTTCCTAAATGCGCCTGGTGGGTAGGCGGCATATCAAGAGCGCCCGGACATCTCCCCGGCTTCACCCTCAAGCCGTCACAAAGCGGCGAAGGCATATTGCAAATAAATAATATACATTATATTAGATCGTATATTGATTACGAGAATGGAGCGAGGCGTGAGGATCACCACCATTTCCGAGAGGCTGTCCGTGTCAACGCAGCCGACCGTCGAGGACATCCAGCCCCTTCGCGACAAGGGGTTCGCGGTCCTTGTCAACAACCGGCCGGACGCCGAGGAAGGCTCGCAGCCGGGAACGCAGGCGGAGGCCGCGACAGCCGGGCAGTCCGGCCTGTCCTATGCCTTCATCCCCGTTGCCGCCGATACCATTACTGAAGCGGATGTGCGCGAATTCCAGCGAGCCATCGAAACCGCCGAGGGACCTGTCCTTGCGCACTGCCAGACGGGCAGGCGATCGCTGATGCTCTACCTGATCGGCGAAGGGCTGGACGGGCGCATGTCTTCGGAGCAGGTCGTCGAGTTCGGGCGCAGCCGCGACCTCGATACCAGCGGCGCGGCCCGTTGGCTCGAAAGGCATTTCGCGCGTCGGCCGCAAGTGAAGGGCTTCTTCGACAAGCGCACCTGGAGCATCCAGTACGTGGTCTCCGATCCGGCGACCGGCAAATGCGCCATCATCGACCCGGTCCTCGATTTCGACGAGAAATCGGGATCGACGGCGACCATCAATGCCGATGCGATCCTCGATCATGTCCGCAGCGAGGGCCTGACCGTCGAATGGATCCTCGACACGCACCCGCATGCGGACCATTTCTCCGCCGCCCAGTATCTGAAGGAGAAGACCGGCGCACGAACCGCGATCGGCGAGCGCGTGGTCGACGTGCAGACACTCTGGAAAGGGATCTACAACTGGCCCGAACTGGCCGCCGACGGCTCCCAGTGGGACCGGCTGTTCGCCCATGGCGAGAGCTTCAAGGTCGGGTCGATCGATGCGAAGGTGATGTTCTCGCCCGGACATACGCTCGCCTCGATCACCTACGTGATCGGGGACGCAGCCTTCGTGCACGACACGATCTTCATGCCGGACGGCGGCACGGCGCGGGCCGATTTTCCCGGGGGCGACGCCCGCGTCCTTTGGAGGTCGATCCAGGACATCCTGGCGCTTCCCGACGAGACAAGGATCTTCACGGGCCATGATTATCAACCGAACGGGCGTGCCCCACGCTGGGAGAGCACAGTGGCGGAGCAGAAGAAGTCCAACCCGCATCTTGCCGGCGTCGGCGAGGAAGACTTCGTGGCGCTCAGGACGAGGCGGGACAAGACATTGCCAATGCCGAAGCTCATCCTGCACGCCCTGCAGGTGAACATCCGCGGCGGACGGCTGCCGGAACCGGAGCCGAACGGCAAGCGCTACCTCAAGTTTCCGCTCGATGCCTTGCAGGGAGCCTCGTGGGAATGAACAGCGATCTCGACACCAGGGTAAAGACAGGCCTTTCCCCTCTCGAAATGGCGGGGCGGGCCGGTGAGGTGGCGAACCTCCTCAAGACGCTGTCGCATCCCGCGCGGCTGATGATCGTCTGCACGCTGATCGAGGGCGAGCATTCGGTCGGCGAGATCGAGGAGAAACTCGACCTGCACCAGCCGCATCTTTCGCAGCACCTGACGGTGCTGCGGGGCTCGGGCATCGTCGAGACGCGGCGGGAAGGAAAACAGATCTTCTACCGCCTGACCGAGGAGAAGGCCGCCC
>JAEZHO010000134.1 GCA_023416545.1 Pseudomonadota bacterium | reverse complement strand
ATCGAGAAGGTCTCGCGCATGACGATCGCCGAACTGTTTGCCGCCTACGGGGAGCCCGAATTCCGCGCGCTGGAGTCGAGGGTGATCGACAGGCTGCTGAAAGGCGGGCCAAGGGTGATCTCGACCGGCGGCGGGGCGTTCATCAACGACAACACGCGCAGGCTCATCAAGCAAGGCGCCATATCGGTGTGGCTGAAGGCCGACCTGGACATCCTGTGGGAGCGGGTCAGCAAGCGCGACCACAGGCCGCTGCTGAAGACGGAAAACCCCAGGGCTACCCTCGAAAACCTCATGAACCACCGTTACCCGATCTATGCGGAGGCAGACCTCACCGTGTACTCTGGCAATGTCCGAAAGGAAACAATGGTGACCAACGTGCTGACCGCGGTTGTCGAACTTGCAGGGAAAGGCCGGGCCGAATGAGTGCCGCGATGCCGAGAACGGCGGAAGAGCGTCTCGTCCATGTTCCGCTCGGAGAGCGCGCCTACGACATCCTGATCGGTCCCGGCCTCATCGGCCGCGCGGGTGGCGAATTTACCGCACGCCTTAAGGGCAGGCGCGCCGCGATCATCACCGACGAGCATGTCGGCTCCCACTACCTCGCGCCGCTCATGGACAGCCTGCAGACCGACGGTGTGGAGGCCGTTTCGCTGACGCTTCCGCCGGGGGAGAAGACGAAGAACTTCGACAACCTCGGCGCGGTCGCGGACATGGTGCTGTCGGCCAGGATCGAGCGCAACGATGCGGTGATCGCTCTCGGCGGCGGGGTCATCGGCGACCTGGCAGGCTTTGCGGCCGGCATCGTGCGGCGTGGCGTCCGCTTCGTCCAGGTCCCGACCTCGCTGCTTGCGCAGGTCGATTCCTCCGTGGGCGGCAAGACGGGCATCAACACGCGCCACGGCAAGAACCTTCTCGGCGTCTTTCATCAGCCGGATCTCGTGCTTGCGGACACGGCCGTCCTCGACAGCCTGCCTCCGCGAGAATTTAGGGCGGGCTACGCCGAGGTCGTGAAATACGGTCTGATCGACAAGCCGGATTTCTTCCATTGGCTTGAGAAGCACTGGAAGCAGGTCTTCGAGGGCGGACCCGAGCGAATCGAGGCGATCGCCGTCAGCTGCCAGGCCAAGGCAGACGTTGTCGTCGAGGACGAGCGGGAGACCGGTCGCCGTGCGCTCCTCAATCTCGGCCACACGTTCGGTCACGCGCTGGAAGCCGCGACGGGCTATGACAGCAGCCGCCTCGTCCATGGCGAGGGCGTGGCGATCGGCATGGTCCTCGCCCACCAGTTTTCCGCCCGGTTGAACCTCGCAAGTCCCGATGATGCGCAGCGTGTCGCCGGACACCTTTCCACCGTGGGCCTGCCGACGCGGATGGCCGATATCGAGGGCGAGCTTCCTCCAACGGAGGTCCTCATGGATGCGATTGCCCAGGACAAGAAGGTCAAGAGCGGCAAGCTCACCTTCATCCTGACCCGTGGCGTCGGGCAGGCATTCGTTGCCGATGACGTGTCTCAGTCCGAGGTTGCGAGCTTCCTGGAGGACATGCGCTCGCGATGATGGATACCCTGCTCACCGTCTTGTCGGAATACTGGCTGACGATCGTCTCCATCCTCGTGCTGATCGTCGCTTCCGCCTTCTTCTCCGGCTCGGAGACGGCGCTGACGGCCACCTCCCCGGCGCGGATGCATACGCTCGAGGCCAATGGCGACGAACGGGCCGGCATCGTCGTGTCCCTGATCCGGCGCCGCGACCGCCTGATCGGCGCTCTCCTGATCGGAAACAACCTGGTCAACATCCTGGCGTCTTCGCTGGCGACCAGCGTCTTTCTCGGCGTGTTCGGGGATTCCGGTGTCGCCTTCGCCACGCTTCTGATGACGGTCCTGCTGGTGATCTTTTCGGAGGTCCTTCCCAAGAGCTGGGCGATCTCCTCTCCCGATCGCTTCGCGATCGTGGTGGCGCCGGCGGTGCGCCTCTTCGTGCTCGTGGCCGGCCCCCTGTCGAGCGCTGTGAACGCGATTGTCCGCGCGCTTCTCTCCCTCGTCGGGATCAATCTTTCGAAGGAAAGCTCCATGCTTTCCGGCCATGAAGAGCTTCGCAGCGCGCTCGACCACCTCCATCGCGAGGGCGGCTTCAAGAAAGCCGACCGCGACCGCGTCGGCGGCCTCCTGGACCTGGAGGAGCTCGAGGTTTCCGATATCATGAAGCACCGCACGGTCATGCGCGCTGTCAATGCCGACGATCCTCCGGAAGTGGCGGTCAGGACGGTGCTGGAGAGCCCGTTCACCCGCATGCCGGTCTGGCGGAACTCGACGGAGAACATCATCGGCGTCGTCCACGCCAAGGATTTGCTGCGCGCGCTGGCCGAGCCGAATGTCGAGCCGGAAAACCTCGATATCGTCAAGATCGCCCAGAAGCCGTGGTTCGTGCCCGACACCACGACGCTCAAGGACCAGCTAAACGCCTTTCTCCGCCGCAAGGTGCACTTCGCAGTCGTCGTCGACGAGTATGGCGAGGTGCAGGGCATCGTCACGCTCGAGGACATCCTGGAAGAGATTGTCGGCGATATTTCCGACGAGCACGACCTGGAGATCGAGGGCGTGCGGCAGGAGGCGGACGGTTCCATCCTCGTCGACGGCTCCGTGCCGATCCGCGACCTGAACCGGGCGCTCGACTGGAACCTGCCCGACGACGAGGCGACCACGATCGCAGGCCTCGTGATCCACGAATCCAAGCTGATCCCGCGCGAACGACAGGCCTTCACCTTCTACGGCAAGCGCTTCATCATCATCAAGCGCGAGAAGAACCGGATCACGCGCCTGCGCATCCGCCCGGTGGAAGTCGACCTTCCCGCCGAATGACGCCTACCAGCGGCGGGGCTCTCCGGGGGCAGCCGCCTCGATGGCGAGCGCGTGCAGGCCGGCATCGAGGATCGGCTTCAGCAGCTCGTTCACGGCGCGGTGACGCTGCAGCCGGCTCATGGCGCTGAACTTCGCGGCGACGATCCTCACCCGCATGTGCGTTTCGCCGCTCCCGTCGAAGTCCGGTTGATGGCCGGCATGATGATGGCTTTCGTCGATGACCTCGATCTGCTCCGGCTGAAGCCCGTCCTTGAGGAGCGATTCGATCTGGGCCTTGATGGACATATCGCCTCCGGCGAAGGGAAAAGGGGCTACCCAGAAACCAGCAAGAATCCGCTTTGTCAATTCTTGTAGCGCTCGTGCCCGAACCCCATAATGGGCCGGTATGAAACTCGACTCCAAATATTTCGATCGCATTCGCACGCGCAGGAAGTCACAGCAGGAAGCTGCCGTGGAGGCGCCCGTATGCCAGTGGGACGGATGCGACAAGCCCGGCGTCCACCGGGCACCGGTCGGCCGCAATGCGGAGGGGCAGTTCTTCCTGTTCTGCTTCGAGCACGTGAAGGACTACAACAAGGGCTACAACTATTTCTCCGGCCTGTCGGACAGCGAGATCGCGCGCTACCAGAAGGAAGCCATCACCGGCCATCGCCCCACCTGGACGATGGGCGTCAACAAGGCCTCGAAGACCGCGCCGCTTCACTCGACGATGCGTTCCGGGTCCGCCGCCTCCCATAATAGGGTCAAGGATCCGTTCGGCTTCGTGGCCCAGGGACACGGGGCGCGGCCACGCCCGCAGGCGCGCAAGCTCAAGACGCTGGAGGCCAAGGCCTTCGACACGCTGGACCTCACCGCAAGCGCCACGTCCGACGAGATCAAGAGCCGCTACAAGCAGTTGGTCAAGAAGCATCATCCCGACGCGAACGGCGGGGACCGGGGTTCCGAGGAACGTTTTCGCGCCGTAATCCAAGCATATCAGTTGTTGAAGCAAGCCGGTTTCTGCTAAGCGGTACGACGAATGGCAGAGGATATGGCGGCCGGGCGGTGGCTCGCGCCTTGGAGAGATAATGAGCAAGATCGATCTGGATATTTCTAACCTTCCCGACACCACAATCTCTGTCCGGGAGGTCTTCGGCATCGACACCGACATCAGGGTGCCGGCATACAGCAGCGGCGATCCCTACGTCCCAGACCTCGACCCGGATTATCTCTTCGATCGCGACACGACGCTCGCCATCCTCGCAGGCTTCGCGCACAACCGGCGCGTCATGGTCTCCGGCTACCACGGAACGGGCAAGTCGACCCATATCGAGCAGGTGGCCGCGCGACTGAACTGGCCCTGCGTGCGCGTCAACCTCGACAGCCACGTCAGCCGGATCGATCTCGTCGGCAAGGACGCGATCGTGCTGAAGGACGGCAAGCAGGTCACCGAGTTCAAGGACGGCATCCTGCCCTGGGCCTACCAGCACAATGTCGCGCTCGTCTTCGACGAGTATGATGCGGGTCGCCCGGACGTCATGTTCGTCATCCAGCGCGTGCTGGAATCCTCCGGTCGCCTGACGCTGCTCGACCAGAGCCGCGTCATCCGGCCGCATCCCGCCTTCCGCCTGTTCGCGACCGCCAACACGGTCGGGCTCGGCGACACGACCGGCCTCTATCACGGGACCCAGCAGATCAATCAGGCACAGATGGACCGCTGGTCGATCGTCACCACGCTGAACTACCTGCCGCACGACAAGGAAGTCGATATCGTCGCCGCCAAGGTGAAGAGCTTCGGCAAGACCGCCGAGGGCCGCGAGACGGTGTCGAAGATGGTGCGCGTCGCCGATCTTACACGCTCCGCCTTCATGAACGGCGATCTGTCGACGGTGATGAGCCCGCGGACGGTCATCACCTGGGCCGAGAACGCGGAGATCTTCGGCGACGTCGCCTTCGCTTTCCGCATCACCTTCCTCAACAAGTGCGACGAGCTGGAGCGGACGCTGGTGGCCGAGCAGTACCAGCGCGCCTTCGGCGTAGAGCTGAAGGAAAGTGCGGCGAATATCGTACTGGGAGCCTGAGGCAGGGTCGGCATGGCAGGTCCCGGAGACAACCAGAAAAGCAGGTCGGGCGGCCCGGTAGACGCCGAGCCGATGCGCCGCGCTATTGCCGGATGTGTCCGTTCGATCGCGGGGAGCGCGGAGGTGGAGGTCAACTTCGCCAACGAGCGTCCCGGCATGGCCGGGGAGCGTATCCGGCTGCCCGAGATCTCCAAGCGCCCGACCGCCCATGAACTGGCGGTGACGCGCGGGCTGGGCGACTCTATGGCGCTGCGGCTTGCCTGCCACGATACCGGGGTCCATGCGAGCCTGTCTCCTCAAGGGACGGATGCGCGTTCCGTCTTCGATGCCGTCGAACAGGCGCGCGTCGAATCGCTCGGCGCGCTGCGGATGAGCGGCGTTGCCGCCAACCTCGGCTCGATGAACGCCGAGAAATACGCACAGGCGAACTTTTCCGGGATCGAGCGCAAGGAGGACGCGCCGCTGGCGGAGGCCCTGGCGATGCTGGTGCGCGAGAAGCTCGCGGGCACCCCTGTGCCGGAAAGCGCCGGCAAGGTTCTCGATCTCTGGCGTCCGTTCTTCGAGGAAAAGGCCGGCGGCGACC
>JAEZHO010000050.1 GCA_023416545.1 Pseudomonadota bacterium | reverse complement strand
TACCAGACCTATTCCGACTATTACGTAAACTAGAACTTTTCGAGGTAGGGAAGGTCGTCGGGATGGACCTGCTGCGTGACCCTGTGGATGCGGTCGATCGCACGGTCACGCGAGACCTGCAGATGGCGGCATAGCGCGTCTGCGGCAGCGCCGAGGTGGCCCGCTTCCAGCTTTTCGACGATGTCGAGATGTTCGGGAAGAAACGGCTCGGCGCCGAACAGTCGCGGCATCCAGCGATAGAGGAACCGGTGCGCGATCAGCAGGGCCTGTGGCAGGCTGATCGCCTGCATCATCGTGCCGTTCCCGCAATGACCGAGCAGGGTCACGTGCAGGTCCTCCTCCAGGCGATCAAGATCCGGCCCGGTCAGCGTCGCCGCATGGGTGATCGCATCTTCCAGGCGTCCGCGCATGTCGGCAAGAATTCCGGGCGGCAGGCGGTGTGCGGCCTTTTCCAGGGCCACGGGCTCAAGCAGCCAGCGCAGCTCGTAGAGTTCGCCCACATGGTCCGGCGTCATGGCCGGGGCGATCCATCGTGAACGGTCGTCCTTGCGCACCAGGCCCCTTTGCTGGAGCCGGGCCACCACGTCGCGGGCCACCGTGCGGCTGACGTCGTAAAAGCGCGCCAGTTCGGTTTCGTTGACCCGCCACCCGGCGAAGGACGTGCGGGCGGCGATCTCGCTTTCCACCTCGCCGTAGATCCGCTCCCAGGTCGCAAGCTGGGTCAGGCGCATGTCCTCGTTCAGGCCGGGAGCGGCGGCGGTTGCCGGGGCCGTGAAGGTCTTTTCCTTGGGCTTGGCGACGCGGTAGCCGCGTCCCGACGATTTCAGCAGCAGCCCCTTCCGCTCCAGCTCGGACAGCGCCTGGCGCGCGGGCGCCCGGCTGATGCCGAACTGTTCGGCCAGGCCCGATTCGCTCAGACGCGCACCCTCGCGGAGCACGCCCTGCGATATCTGCCCGGCGACGATCTCGAAGACCTGCTGGTAAAGGCGGGGAACGGTACCGCCAACCGCCTTTGCATCGCGGGCGTCCGACCCAAGCGCGCCGTCCGAAGCCATTTGCCCTCCACCGGATCGTTCAAGCTGCGGTTGTCTTACGTAAGAAGCTTATCAGCTTGCTCGTGCTGCAGCAAACGGCAGGCGACCATGAAAATCGTTTCGGGGTTGCTAACGCCGAAACATTACGTATAGTGTACACCGCATACGTTATGGAGGAGAGAGCATGGGAGAGCGTCTCGCCGGGAAGCACGCGCTCGTCACCGGCGCCGGCCAGGGTATCGGCCGGGCGATCGCCCTTCGCTTCGCCCGGGAAGGGGCGACCGTGGTGGCGACGAGCCGCACGCTTGCCAAGATGGAGGACCTGCCCCGCGCGTCCGACCGTATCCGCATCGCCGGGCTGGACGTCACCGACGCGACCGCGATCCGCGACGTCGTTGCCGCCGCCGGGCCTCTCGACATCCTCGTCAACTGCGCGGGATGGGTCCACAACGGGTCGATCCTCGATTGCGACGAGGAGGCCTGGCAACGGAGTCTCGACCAGAACGCCACCGCCGCCTTCCGGACGATCCGGGCCGCGCTGCCCTCGATGATCGAGCGCGGCAGCGGATCGATCGTCAACGTCGCCTCCGTCGCCTCCAGCATCACCGGGGTCGCCAACCGCGCGGCCTACGGGGCCAGCAAGGCGGCGATGATCGGCTTGACAAAGGCGGTCGCCCGCGACGTGATCGCGACCGGCGTCCGTTGCAACGCACTGTGCCCCGGGACGACGCATTCCCCTTCCCTGCAGGATCGCATAGACGCCAGCGACGACCCCGCCGAAATGCACCGGACCTTCCTCGCCCGCCAGCCGATGGGGCGACTGGGGACGGTAGAGGAAATGGCCGCCGCGGCGGTCTACCTAGCCAGCGAAGAAACAGCATACATGACCGGCCAGTTGCTGGTCATAGACGGAGGCCAGACATTATGAATTCGTCCGTCAGGACCACAGGCAGCGAGGTCGTCCACGCCTCCATCGAGGCAACGGACAGCTTCTGCCGGCAGGTGTTCGCCGCCGTCGGCGCCGACGAGGCGACCGCCGACGCGGCCACCCGCGCGATGATGCACGGCTCGCGACTCGGTGTGGACAGCCACGGCGTCCGGCTTCTCGTCCACTATGTGAAGGTCATGGAGGCCGGTCGCGTAAACCGGCGCCCCGACGTCAGGCTCGTCCAGTCCTTCGGCGCCGTTGCCTCGCTCGACGCCGATCACGGCCACGGAGCCCTCGGCGCCTACCGCGCCATGGACAATGCGGTCGACCTTGCCGAGAAGTTCGGCATCGGCGCCGTGTCGATCCGCAACGGTTCGCATTTCGGCCCGGCCGGCGCCTATGCGATGGCGGCAGCCGAGCGCGGCTTTATCGGGCTTGCGGTCTGCAATTCCGACAGCTTCGTGCGCCTCCATGACGGCGCCATGCGCTTCCACGGCACGAACCCGATCGCCTTCGCCGTCCCGGTGGAGAACGAACAGCCCTGGCTTCTCGACATGGCCACGAGCGCCATTCCCTACAATCGCGTCCAGCTCTATCGCAGCCTCGGGGTGGAGCTTCCGGAAGGCGTCGCGTCGGACGCGACCGGCCAGGACGTCCTCGATCCGGCCGAGGTCGAAATGCTGGCTCCGGTCGGCGGCGCGTTCGGGTTCAAGGGCGCCGCGCTTGCCGGGGTTGCCGAAATCCTCAGCGCCGTGATCTCGGGCATGCGCCTGAGCTTCGACATCCTGCCGATGAACGGACCGGATCTTACCACCCCGCGCGGCCTCGGCGCCTTCGTGCTTGCGCTGAAGCCCGGCGCCTTCGTCGAGAGGGAGGTCTTCGACGCCGGAATGAAGCGCTATGTCGAGGTTCTGCGATCCTCGCCGGCGCGGGCCGGGGCAACCGTCATGGCGCCGGGCGACCGGGAATGGAAGGTCGCGGAGGAGCGACGCCGGACCGGACTGCCGCTTGATCCCGCCACACGGGAAGGCTTTGCCGAACTTGCCGAAAAATATAGCCTGACGCTGCCCTTCGACAGGTAGGGGCTGCGGCCGGCCGGCAAGCCGGTGATCTGCCGGCATCCACGACGGATGCCGGAACACCACAACACTTGGAGGAGAGTATGAACAGGATTGCCAAAAAGCTTCTGCCTCTGCTGGCGGCCACGGGTCTCGCAGCCGTCACCTCGCAGGCGGCCATCGCGCAGGAAACCTTCACGCTTCGGTTCAACCACGTGCTTGGACCGAGCGAGCCCTTCCACGAAGGGTTCACGAACTGGGCAAAGAAGGTGGAGGAGCGCACCAATGGCGGCCTCAAGATGGAGGTCTACCACAGCGCCCAGCTCGGCGTTGAGGAAGATATCATCGAGCAGATCCGCCAGGGCGCCAATGTCGGCCAGAACACGGATTCGGCCCGCCTCGGCAACTACGTCCCGAACATCGCCGTGATGAACGGCCCCTATCTGGTCAGCTCGCTCGACGACGTCTGGAAGCTCTCCGACTCGCCGACCATCCAGAAGTGGGAAGACGAGCTCGCGACCCAGCACGGCCTGAAGGTCGTCTGCTTCGACTGGGTACAGGGCTTCCGCCACTTCTTCACCAACAAGCCGGTGAAGACGCCGGAAGACCTGGCGGGGCTGCGCGTCCGGACCCCTCCGGCGCCGATCTGGCAGGAATCCGTCCGCGCCCTCGGTGCGGCCCCGACCGCCATGGCGTTCGGCGACATGTATCCGGCACTTCAGCAGCAGGCGATCGACGGCGTCGAACTGGTCTATGCCAACATTCCGGGCGGGCGCTTCTACGAAGTCCTCAAATACGCGAACGAAACCAAGCATATCATGCTGATCAACTTCCAGGTTGTCAGCTCGCAGTGGTTCGACTCGCTTCCGGCCGACTACCAGACGGCGCTCGTCGAGGAATGCAGCGCCGCCGGCCGCGAGACCTCGCAGAAGATCGCCGACATGGCCGAAACGATCAAGGCCGACCTGCAGTCGAAGGGGATGGAGGTCGTCAGCGAGATCGACCTCGAGGCCTTCAAGGCTGCCGGCGACAAGGCCTATGAGGCCCTCGGCATCACCGAAGCGCGCGACGCCGTCCAGGCCGAACTCGCGAAGTAACCAGAACAGGAACCCGGCCGCAGGAAAGACCGATGCGAAAGATCTACGAAACGATAGGTAAATTCGAAGCGGTCGTGGCCGGGACCTTCCTCATCCTGATGGTCCTGTTGATCTTCATGGCGGGGCTGGCGCGCCTGGTCTCGCATCCTCTCAACTGGACCATCGATTTCGCCACATGCTTCTTCGCCTGGGCGTGCTTCATCTGTGCCGACATCGCCTGGCGGCGCGACGCGCTGATGTCGATCGAGCTCGTCACCGAGCGCCTGCCGGCATCGGCCCAGCGCCTGCTCACCTATGTGAACTACGTGATCCTGCTCGCCTTCCTCACCTTCGTGGTGATCTACGGGGCCCAGCTCGCCTGGATCAGCCGGGCGCGCAGCTTCCAGGGAATTTCCTGGATCAGCTATTCCTGGGTTACCGCCAGCCTCCCGTTCGGGGGCCTGCTTCTGGCGATGACCACGATCGTCAAGCTCATCGACCTTCGCCGCAGCACCAATGCTGCCGTCACAGCCGCCTGAGGTGCCAGGGCCATGCTGCTCGTTACCATAGCCTTCATCGTCCTGATGCTGACCGGCATGCCCGTCGCCTTTGCGATCGGGATATCCGGCGTCGTCTTCTTCCTCCAGCACCCGGAACTGCCAATCACCATTCCGCTGCAGCAGACGATCTCGACCACGCAGAACTTCGCGCTCCTGGCGATCCCGCTCTTCATCATGGCGGGCAACCTGATGAACGCGTCTGGAATCACCGAACGGCTGCTCGACCTTGCCTCGGTCATCGCAGGCCGGATGAAGGGCGGCCTCGCCCAGATGTCGCTTGCGCTCTCGGCCCTGATGGGCGGCGTGTCCGGCTCGGCCATCGCCGATGCCGCGATGCAGAGCCGGATGCTCGGCAACGAGATGATCAGCCGCGGCATGTCGAAGGGCTTCACGGCCGGCGTCCTCTCCTTCGGCTCCATCCTCACGCCGATCATTCCGCCGGGCCTCGGCTTCATCATCTACGGCACGATCGGCCAGGTCTCGATCGGCCGGCTCTTTGCCGCGGGGTTCGTCCCGGCCTTCCTGCTCTGGGCCGCCCTCGCCTTCACCGTCTCGGTCGTCTCCCGCAAGCGCAATTATCCGGCGCAGCGCACGGATCGTCCGTCGGCGCGGGAAGTCTTCGATGCGCTGCGGGGCGGCATCTGGGCGATCCTCTTCCCGATCATCCTGCTCGCCGGCCTTCGCTTCGGCATCTTCACGCCGTCGGAAATCGGCGCATTCGCCGTCATCTACGCGGTGCTGATCGGCGTCCTGGCCTATCGGAAGCTGAAGGCCGCCTCCTTCCGCGACGCGCTGGAAGGCAGCCTGTCGGATGTCGGCGCGGTGATGTTCCTGATCGCGCTTTCCGCCATCTTCAGCTACGGCATCGTGCTGGAGCGGGTCCCGGAACTGATCTCGGGCGCCATCCTGTCGGTCACCGACAGCTTCTACGGCGTGCTCACGCTCATCGTCCTCTTCATCATCGCCTGCGGCTTCTTCATCGACGCGACGGTGCTGATCATCATGCTGACGCCGATCTTCCTGCCGCTGGTGCGAAGCCTCGGCGGCGATCCCGTCCATTTCGGCGTCGTCTTCGTCGTCGCCGCGACCATCGGCAATTTCACGCCGCCCGTTGGGGCCGCCATGTATGCGGTCTGCTCAATCCTCAAGGTGAAGATCGGCGAATATACGCGCGAATCGGTGCCGCTGATGGTCGCGATCACCTTCGTCGCCTTGCTGCTGGTCTTCGTCCCCGAGCTTGTCCTCTTCGTGCCCAACCTGCTTTTCGGGCGATGACGGATGCCCGACGGAGCTCGGCCTCCGTCGGAGCACTTCGCTCGCACGGCACGAATATTAGCGCTGCACAGGACATGGTGATCATCGGCCGGATCGATACTATAGAACATCTGGGATCGGGCGAGTATTGAGTTTTACTTTTGCCTGTGCCATTAATACCATTAGTTGATGAACTACGCCGGGAACTTTGGCGGACAGCGGTCGTTTTCATCTGTGTTGGATATTTTAGGCTTTTCTCCCGGAAGCCAGATCAAGGATGTTACAAATGAGCAAGTCGACGAAATCCAAGCTCGCAATCCCGGCCATCGCGCTCGCTCTTTCCGTGGGCTTCTCGGCCCCGGCATTCGCCCAGGTTCCTTCCACTCCGGATGAAGTTGCAGCCGCTGTTTCGGCCGCAGCTGCAGCCGGTGCGTCGGATGACGAAATCGGTGACATCGTCGCCGCTGCCATCGCCGCGAACCCGGCCGCGGAAGACGAAATCGTCGCCGCTGCCCTCGGTGCGGCACCGGCTTCGGCTGCCGACGAAATCGCCGAGGCATCTGCTGCCACGGGAACCGACACGGCTGCCGGCCCGGGTGCCGGCGCAGGTGCGGGAACCGGCGATACCGGAGGCGTCGGTGGCGAGTCGAGCGACTTCGGCAGCGGCCCGTCCCCGATCGCTGCCCCGGTTCCTGCTTCGCCGACCTGATCGCTCGAAGCTTAAAGATTTTAGCCCAAGGGCCGTCCGCTATATCTCGCGGCCGGCCCTTGCAGGCTGCCATACCTTCGGGTCACTCGTCGCGACCTTGAGGTTACGGTATCCGGATTGCCCCCGCGAGACGATGGACTTGCGGATATTGTCCAGCACGTAATCCCCCTTGTCCGTCTTGACGATCAGGACCGCGTGAAGTTCTCCGCGGCTGGTGCGCGCGGTCGCGAGCCGAAGGGCGCCCGCCGGAATGCCGGCCTTGATGAGGCGGCTGCGTTTCGTCAGCGCGAAATCCTCGCAATCCCCGGAGCGACCGCCTAGGCTCCATTTCCCTGCGCGGTCGGCGCGATAGCGGATGGAGCTGTTGACGGCGTCGTTGACCCGGCGCAGCAGGTTTGCCGTCCCGGCGGTATATTCGATCTTGGAGGCACCGCCGCCCCGGCACTCCGCCTTGTTGCGAATGCAGAAAATCTGATAGCCGGCCGGTGCCGCGAGCGTCCGCGAGGCCTGTGGCTTGGCGCTCCGTG
>JAEZHO010000048.1 GCA_023416545.1 Pseudomonadota bacterium | reverse complement strand
AAGCTATCGACCACTGAGGATCTGTTGCGCGTCGCGACGGATCAGGAGCATTCCATATGAAAATCTCGATCCTATACGGTACCCAGACCGGCAATGCGGAAATGCTTGCCGACGACATTCAGTCCGCGCTCGAGGCGGATCATGAGGTGGCCTGCGCCGATCTCGCGGAAACCGAGCCCGCCTCGCTCACGGGCGAGGAGTTCGTCATCATCGTCTGCTCGACCTACGGGGACGGCGAGCTGCCGGCGTCCGCGCAGCCTTTCGTGGACAAGCTGGAGGCCGGCGCCTTCGATTTGACGAATGTACGCTTCGCCGTCTTCGGCCTCGGAGACAGCGAGTATGCCGATACGTTCGCCTTCGGCTCGAAGAAACTTGCGGAAAAGCTGGTGGCGTGCGGAGCCGTTCAGGTCGGGCCGCGGCTCACCCACGACGCTTCGGGCGGCGACATGGCCGAAGAGGTAGCACTTCCCTGGGTCGAGACCATCATCCAGGAGATGACGGAAAACGTCTGATGCGAAAGGGGCGCTGCCGAAGCGACAGCGCCCCTTATTTTTTCCGGGCAGGGCTTATCAGCCCATGTGAAGCGCGGATACGCCCAGGTACTTGTCGATCAGCTCGGGATTGTCGGCAAGGCTCGCCGAAGGACCCGTCCAGACGATGCGGCCCCGCTCCATGATCATCACCACGTCTCCGAAGGAGAGCGCATTCTTGATGTGCTGCTCCACCAGCAGGATGGTCATCCGGCCGGTTGCCGCAAGCTCCGAGAGTGTCGCCATCAGTTCCTGACAGATGACCGGCGCAAGGCCCTCCAGCGGCTCGTCGAGCAAGAGGATGGTCGGCTGGCCGAGAAGCGCTCTCGCGGTCGAAAGCATCTGCTGCTCGCCCCCGGACAGCTGCCATCCGAGATTTGTCCGGCGCTCCTTGAGACGCGGAAACAGCGTGTAGGCTTCCTCGATCTCGGAGCGATGGCGACCCTTGAGCCCGCTGAGGAGGTTTTCCTCCACCGTCAGCGTCCGGAAGATATCGCGCGTCTGGGGAACGTACCCGAAGCCTGAAAGCGCCCTGCTGGCGGGAGAGGACGCGTCGACGCGCGTCCCGCCGATCTCGATCGTCCCACCGTGATGGGTGGTCAGGCCCATCAGCGTGGCGAGAAGCGTCGTCTTGCCCATGCCGTTGCGGCCGATGATCGAAAGCCTCTGGCCGGCCGGTACCGAGAACGCGACCTCCTCGAGGATGACCGTGCGGCCGTAGCCTGCGTTGAGACCTGCCACTTCAAGGGTTGCCGCGGGCATCAGATTTCATCTCCGAGATATGCTTTGCGCACGTTTTCATCTACCGCAAGCTTGTCGGGCGTTCCCCTGAAGATCACGGTACCCGCACTGAGGACGATGACGTCGCGCGCGAACTTGCGGATCAGGTCCATGTCGTGGTCGATGAGGAGGACGGCGAGATCCGGCGGCAGTTCGTCGAGCGTGGCGACCACGCGGTCCATGTCGCTGCTCGGAATGCCGGCGCCCGGCTCGTCGAGCAGAAGCACTTTCGGCTTCAGAACCAGAGCGATCGCGATTTCGAGGAGCCGTTGCTGCCCGTAGGCGATCAGTGCGACCTGGTGATTGGCAAGCGCGCCCAGCCGAAGCTTCTCGAGCGTCTGCATCGCTTCGGCGACGACGTCGGGCATGCCGTGATACGACCGGAACATCCCGGAAGTCTTCCCGTCGCGCTGAAGGACTGCAAGCGCGACGTGGTCCAGGACCGACATGTCTGGGAAGAGACGGGTGATCTGGAAGCTGCGGATCAACCCGAGCCGGACCCGTTCGGTATCGCTCAGCGAAGTCACGTCCTGTCCCATAAGGTGGATTTGACCCGCATGCGGCCGGTAGGAGCCGGCGATGAGGTTGATGAGCGTGGTCTTTCCGGCGCCGTTCGGTCCGATCAGCGCGGTCCTGCTTCCGGTCTTGAGGGTCAGCGACACGTCGTTGGTGACTTTCAGCCCGCCGAACGAGAGCGAGAGGTTCTGCACGTCGAGATAAGTATCCATGATCTCAGGCACCCCTACGATCAAGCAGGCCCGCAACGAGCCCGTAAAGGCCCTTGGGAGCGAACAACACGACGCCGATCAGGAGGATGCCGACGAGGATGAGCCAGTGGAACGGGCTCGCCGCCGAGACGACATGCTCGAACCACATGAAGACGAATGTGCCGACCAGGGCGCCGAACACCGAGCCCGTACCCCCGAAGATCAGCATGACCAGGGCTTCGGCGGAGGTGGTGAAGCTGATGCTGTCCAGGCCGACCACCTGGGTCGCGACCGCCTGCAGCGCGCCGCCCAGGCCGGCGACGAAGCCCGCGATCGCGTACATCTTGAGGAGCGGAAGAAAGATCGTCGCGCCCATGGCCCTGACGCGGATCCGGTCCCGGTGGATGCCGCGGCAGATCATGCCGAAGGGCGAGCGGATGACCCGGCGCAGGATGATGGCGACGACGATGACGATGGCGAGGGCCAGCCAGAAGGCGGTGCGACCCCAGAGATCGAACTCGAACGCGCCGAAGAGCGGACCGATGGTGAGGCCGGACAGGCCGTCGCTGCCGCCGGTGATTGACGACGCCTTGTTGACGCCCTCGGAGGCCAGCTGAACCAGCGCGATGGAGATGACGAGCTGCGACAGCCCGTGCCCCTTGAGGATGAGGGCGCCCGAGACAACCCCTGCAACGGTCCCGGCAGCGGCGCCGATCAGGAGGAGGACCAGCGGATCGGAAACGCCATTGACGCTTGCGATGCCGGCAGCGTAGGCCCCGGCGCCGTAGATGAAGGCGTGCCCCAGCGTGGCGACGCCGCCGACGCCCGTCACCAGGTCGAGCGACATGACCAGGAGCGCGGTCGACAGCAGCATCGTCAGGAACGCGAGATTGTCCGGGAAGACAAAGTAGCAGCCGACTCCGACCAGGAGGACGATGGTCGCGCCGAGAAGGTCACGGAGATTGTTGCGGGGCACGAGGGGCCTTTCAGCCGATACGAGGGTCATTGGCTGGCCTTCCTTCCGAAGAGACCGTTCGGGAAGACCAGAACGATGAGGATGACGGCGGCGTAGAAGAAGAAGGCGCCGTATGACGGCAGCAGGTAGCGGGCAAGCGTGTCCACGAAGCCGAGAATGAGACAGGCGGTGAGCGCGCCGCCGATGGACCCGGCGCCGCCGACGCAGACCACGACCAGCAGCATCACCATGTAGGTAAGGGCGTAGTAGGGCTCGATCGGGAGCAGTTCCGCGCCGATCACGCCGCCGAAGGCCGCAAGGCCGGTTGCGAGGGCGAAGCTGAGGGAGAAGATCACGCTGGTGCGGATGCCGAGCGATGCGGCGATCTTCTCGTTCTCCACGGCTGCGCGCAGCTTCACGCCGAATGCCGTTCTTTCGATGACGTACCAGAGGCCCACCGCGACTGCTGCTCCGCAGAAAGCGACGAAGACGCGGTGGGAAGCCATCGTCCTGAAGCCGAGGTCGACGTTGCGGCGCAAGGGCTCGGGCAAGGGAATGGTCTTTAGGGTCGGGCCGAAGATGTAGTTGGCGACGCCGATGATCACGAAGGTGATCCCGATCGTCATCAGCACCTGCGTCAGCTCGCTTGTGCCGTATATCCGCCGGTAGAGAAGGCGTTCGAGCGGAACGGCGATCAGCATCGCGCCGAGGACGGCGACGACGACCGCAAGCGCGTAGGGAAGCGCCTGTTCCTGGGTCATGAACGAGGCGATATAGCCGCCGATCATTGCGAAGGCGCCATGCGCGAGATTGACGATCTTCATCAGGCCCATGGCGAGGGACAGGCCGACGGAGATGGTGAACAGGACCATTCCGTAGACGAAGGCGTCAGAGAGAATATTGAGAAAAAGGATCATGGGCTCTTCGCTGAATGGTGCAGGAACAGGGTGTAGCACGGCGACCGCAGGGCGCAGGGGCTGATCTCGCGGATCTGTGAATCTTAGAGGTCTTGATGGACAATCCGGCCCTCCATCATGGTGAGGACCGATCGTGTCTTGGAAACCTCTTCCGGCTCAAGGTCGAACGGATCGCGGTCGAGG
>JAEZHO010000404.1 GCA_023416545.1 Pseudomonadota bacterium | reverse complement strand
GACGGCCTTCATCCTGCGCTCGTCGGGATCCTTCGAGCGGTTGCCGATCAGCATCACCGGGTCACCGACCTCGGCCACGCCTTCGACGAAGCCGGAACGCTCGGTCTTTCCGGGATTGCTCAGCTCGCCCGTCCAGACGCCGTCGCCGGCTTGGACCTGCATGGAGGGATGGGGCGGGGCGATGGAGATCGCGGTGATGGTCCCGGTGAGCTCTATCTGGGCGTCCTCGGCCCAGGACCAGCCGTGATGCGCCAGGACGGCAGTGCCTGCGAAGGGCAAGAGGACGCCGGCGACCAGCGCCGACCTCAAGAGAAAGCGTGTCATCTTCAATCCTCCTCGACGTGATCCGCATGAAGATGTCGCCGGCCCTTGCGAACGCCATAGCCCTCACCGGGAAGTGAACGCCTTTCCGCCATCGGGAATTGTTCCCGCGCAAGCGCAAAATTCCCTTGCCCGGCGGACTGGCGGACGGACTTGCCGATTGAAGGAAGAGACTTAGTTGTTGGGCCTGAGCCAAGCCCCAGACACCCCGGCGAGCGAGAGAATGATGCCCTATCACCGCAGCCGGTCAGAACGAGTGACGCTACAGGATGTCGCCCAGGCGCTCGGCATCAGTCCGATCACCGTCTCGCGGGCCCTGCGGCAGCCGGACAAGGTGTCGGACGACCTTCGCCAGCGGATCGTCGCCCAGGTGGAGAAGATGGGATATGTGCCCGACCTCGCGGCACGGGCGCTCGCCAGCAACCACAACGGCGTCATCGGCGTCCTGGCGCCGGCGCTGACGAGCCATGCGCATCTCGGCGTCATGCGCGGCATCGAGGAGCGCGTCCGGACCTCGGACCTGCGCATCCAGTACGCGACCTCCCATTACGACCCGGCGGAGGAATGCAGGCAGATCCGCCTCTTCCTGTCGCAGCATCCGGCCGGCATCCTGCTATCCGGCCTGCAGCAGCCGGAGGGGACGCTGGAACTCCTGAAGTCGGCCACCTGCCCCGTGGTGCAGATCGTCGACCTGCACCTGACGCCGAGCGGCCTGGGGGTCGGGGTCAACCACTGCGAGGCGGCGGCGGCGGCGATCCGTCATCTGGTCGCCTGCGGCTATCGCCGCATCGGCCTTCTCGGCGGGACCCGGGACGTGCGCTCGGAGCGGAGGCTGGAGGGTTATCGCCTCGCCATGCAGGAGGCGGGCCTTGGCGATCCCGTGCTGATTGCCTCGGAGGACGAGCCGACGAGCGTCCAGCTCGGCTGCCACCTCCTCCAGCGCATGATACGGCAGGTGCCCGATCTCGACTGCGTCTTCTGCCAGAACGACGACCTGGCGATCGGCGCCTTTTTCGAGGCACAGAGGCTCGGTCTCTCCGTCCCCGATTTCGGCATCTGCGGGTATAACGACCTCGGTTTCGCCGCCTTCAGCCAGCCGCCCCTGACGACCGTCAGGGTGCCGCGGTTCGAGATGGGCTATCGGGCGATCGACCTGCTGATCCGTGTCCTTGCCGGCGAACCTGCCCCCGACGCGCCGATCGACCTCGGCTTCGAGGTCGTCCCGCGCGGGACGACCCGTCCGCCGCGATAGCGAGGCCCGGGCGCGGGTCAGATGTCCTGCGCGGCGTTGGCGAAGATGTCCGACGCCTGCGAGGCGCTCATGCGGCGCACATCGGTCTCGTCGCGACGGCTGGCGAAGAGTTCGCTCGCCATGATCTGATCGGCGAGATCGGCCGGCAGGGACAGCACGACGCGCTCGCCCTCGTAGCGGATGCCGATGCCGCCGCTGCGCTTGGAGGTGATCATGCCGCCGGCAATGGTATTGTGCGTATCCGGATCGATCAGGATGAAGGCGCCGGTGGAGCGGTTCTGCTCGTAGGCGTCGAAGATCGCCAGTTCGTCGAAGGAGAGCCGGACCTTGCCGATCGCATTCATCGGCAGACGCTCGTCGTGCGGGCGCCAGGAACCGGTGGCGAGGTGGAGCTGCGACGTCGGCCTGACGGAAACCCGCTGCCGCCGCGAACCGCTCTTCAGCCAGTAGCGCTTGCCGGGCTCGATGCCGTCCGGCTGGAGCGCCACGATCTGCGCCTCGAATTCGAGGCCGGTCATCGGCTGGGCGTCGAGCGAGACGATCATGTCGCCGCGCGAGACGTCCACCTGCCGGTCGAGCACCAGCGTGATCGCATCGCCCGCCACGGCGGCGTTGCGCACGAGGTCGAAGGTGACGATCTGCCGGACATTGGCAACCATTCCGGAGGGCAGGACGACCACGGGATCGCCGGGCTTGAGCGAGCCGCCGGCGACGGTCCCCTGGTAGCCGCGGAAGCTTTCTCCCGGACGCGAGACCCGCTGGACGGGAAGGCGGAAGCCGCCGGTCTGGGCGGAGCGGACGGTCGCCAGTTCCAAGGTCTCGATCAGCGTCGGGCCGTCATACCAGGGCATGAGCGTACCCGCCGGATAGACGACGTTCTCGCCCTTCAGCGCCGACATCGGGATCGCGGTGATCTGCCGGACGCCGAGCGACAGCGCCAGTTCCTTGAACTCGTGGGAAATCCGGTCGAACACGGCCCGGTCGTAGGCGACGAGATCGAACTTGTTGACCGCCAGCACGAACTGCCGGATGCCCATCAGCGAGGCGATCGTCGCGTGGCGGCGGGTCTGCTCCAGGAGGCCGGCGCGGGCATCCACCAAGAGGACGGCGAGGTCCGCCGTCGATGCGCCGGTCGCCATGTTGCGCGTATACTGCTCGTGGCCGGGCGTATCGGCGACGATGAAGGAGCGGCGGTCGGTGGCGAAGTAGCGGTAGGCGACGTCGATCGTGATGCCCTGCTCGCGTTCCGCCTGCAGGCCGTCCAGAAGGAGCGCGAAATCCGGCAGGCCGAGATCGTTCTGCTGGCCCGAATCCCGCTGCAGGGTCGCCGCCTGGTCTTCCTTGACGGCCTTGGTGTCCCAGAGCAGCCGGCCGATCAGCGTCGACTTGCCGTCATCGACCGAACCGCAGGTAATGAGCCGCAAGGGACGCGTGTCGCGCGCCAGCGGCAGCGCTTCCGCGGCGGGATGAACGGCGGCCGAGGTGGCGGTGGCGGATGCGGTCATCTCAGAAATATCCTTCACGTTTCTTCTTTTCCATCGAACCGGACTGGTCGCGGTCGATGGCGCGTCCCTGGCGTTCGGAAACGGTGGCGATCTCGAGTTCCGCGATCACCTCGTCGAGCGTGGTGGCGCGCGAACGGATCGCGCCGGTGAGCGGGAAGCAGCCGAGGGTGCGGAAGCGGATGAAGCCGTGCTGCACCGTTTCGCCGGGCAGGAGCTTAAGGCGCGGATCCTCCGCCAGGATCATCATGCCGTCCCGTTCGACATAGGGGCGCTCGGCGGCGAAATAGAGCGGCACGAGCGGGATATCCTCGGCCTGGATGTAGCGCCAGATATCGACCTCGGTCCAATTGGAGAGGGGGAAGGCGCGGACGCTTTCGCCCTTGCGGACCATGCCGTTATAGACGTTCCACAGTTCCGGGCGCTGGTTGCGCGGGTCCCAGCGATGGTCTGGCGTGCGGAAGGAATAGATGCGTTCCTTTGCCCGGCTCGCCTCCTCGTCGCGGCGTGCGCCGCCGAAGGCCGCATCGTAGCCGCCGGCATCGAGGGCCTGGCGCAGCGCTTCGGTCTTCATGATGTCCGTGTAGAGGGCCGAGCCGTGCGTGAAGGGGGTGATGCCCTCGGCCTTGCCGCGCGGGTTGGTATGGACGACGAGATCGAGATCGTATTCCTCCGCGATCCGGTCGCGAAACTCGATCATCTCCCTGAACTTCCAGGTGGTATCGACGTGAAGGAGCGGAAACGGCACGCGACCGGGGTGAAACGCCTTGCGCGCCAGGTGCAGCAGGACGGAGGAGTCCTTGCCGATGGAATAGAGCATGACCGGGCGCTCGAACTCGCCGGCAACCTCGCGGAAGATATGGATCGCCTCGTTTTCCAGCGCCTTCAGGTGCGGGTCGAGAGGAGACTTTGCGGACGACGCAGCCCTTGGCTCGGCTGCGTGAAGGACATCGGACATCAGGAACTCCAGGGGCCTTTCAGCCGCCGATCAAAGGGGACTTGCATTCAGGGAGGAAGCCGGGGGCTCGGGGACATGGAGGCCGCATTCGCGCTTCTCGTCGTTTTCCCACCACCAGCGACCGGCGCGTTCCGGCTCGCCGGGCTTGATGGCCCGCGTGCAGGGCTCACAGCCGATGGAGGGGTAGCCACGCTTGTGGAGCGGGTTGACCGGAACGGCATGGTCCTCGACATATCGATTGATCCGGTCGAGCGACCAGTCCGCCAGCGGGTTGACCTTGAGGAGGCCGCGTTCGGCATCGTATTCGGCGAAGGGAGCGGAGGCGCGATTGCCGGACTGGCCGCGGCGAAGGCCGGTCACCCAGACAACCGCCCCTTCCAGCGCGCGGGCGAGCGGCTTCAGCTTGCGCACGTGGCAGCAGGCATGGCGGGCCTCGACGCTGTCGTAGAAACCGTTGAGGCCGTAGCGCGCCGCATATCCCTCGACATCCGCCTGCTCGGGTCCGAACCGGCTGATCTCGATCCCGAACCGGTCCTCCGTCTCATCGATGAGAGCGAGCGTTTCGGGAAAAAGCCGCCCCGTCTGAAGCGTTGCCACCACGATATCGACCCGTTCCCCGCCGATCGCTGCGGTGATGACCTGGTCCTCGACCCCGAGACTGGTGGTGAAGACGGCCCGGCCGAGACTGGCGGCAAGCGAAAGGCGAGCCGCGAGATCGAGCTTTTCAAACTGCGCATCGAGGGTTGCGGCGATTTCGGCCAGGTTGCGGCCGGAGGCGTCGTGGATGGTCATGAGGGGTTTCCATGCTCTTTGACGGATTATGAAAGCTGGGCACCCGGAAGAACAGAAACAGCGATTTCATGACCCGGCGATGAAGAGCAAATCTCACTCGAAAGCCGCTATCCGGCAGAAAAGCTGAGACGATCTTCGCGACGCGCGAAATATGCGGCTGCATGATCCCCTATACTTGCGCGTTGCTTTGCCGGCGGAGTGGGGCATCGACCTTCACCGATCGCGGCACTGGCGAACCCACCCCGTCCCCTCCGATGACAAGATCGTGACAAAATCGGGAACAAATTCCGCCGGCAGGGATTCGACTGCTGTCCCCCTCGAAAATGGAGAGCATCATGGCAATGTCCGCGCATATCCACGTCAAGCCCGAGG